>NZ_JBFBAO010000140.1:0-15671 GCF_040682255.1 Micromonospora sp. NPDC051296
TGAACGCCGGGTCGGGCACCTCGGAGAAGGCCCGGTCCATCGCCGGGACCATCGTCTCCACGTAGCCCTTGTAGTCGTTCATCTGCGTGTCGGTGTACCAGTGGAAGGCGAACTCCTCGACTGTCGCCTCACGCGTAGTGAACGAGGCGACCTCGCTGACCAGCGAGCCGCCGTCGCCGACCCGGTAGACGTACTCCGTGCCCGGGGCCAGCCGCTCGACCTCGACCTTGTGGCCGTTGATCGGCTGGCTGGTGGCCACGTTGATGTCGACCCGCTCCCAGCGGCCCTCGGCGCGCTGGTCGAGCTGACCGGTTGCGTCGTACGACGCCTTGGTCGCGTACTCCAAAACCGACTTGGTGATGTCAGGTTCGGTCACCCACGAGAATCGCATCGACACCGGCCCGGATCCCTCCGGGCCGTACAGCATCGAGATCTGCGACGGGATGTCGGTCGCGGGAAAGGGGCTATCTGCCGCAGCAGCATAGGGCTGGGCAACGAACGCTGTCGCGGAGAGGGCAACCGCCATCGAAATGGCTGCCCCCCATCCTCTGAAATGGCGCCTCGATCGAGGGGCAGGCACGGTTCAAATCTCCCTTGCACGGTGAACGAGCGCCCCACTTGCACTCGTCAGTACGTGCGTGCGTCCACCGACAAGCCAGGTCCGGCGGGCACGCCGCCCACACCATCGCGGCCCTACCGCACAGTAGGCAGTGCTGGGAGGTGAACAATCGCCGTCCAGTCCGGCAACGAGGAAGCGGATTCCGGGCAACCGGTCGACAAGCCCCGCAGCGGCGGAAACCTCTCGGACGAGCCCGCACAAAGCCGGACCGGGCAAAACGCGAGGGACGCGCATCGTACGAGCACCCACCGAGCGCCCACACGTCCACAAGGCGCTTGCGGCAGTTTCGTCACCCGCAGGGCCGGCTTCAGCCCTCGATCGGCGGGCGGTCGATGTTGAGGTGGAACGCGCGCTCCTCGGCCTCCTGACGGGCCGCGACGAAGTCGCGCTGCCAGTCCTGAGCGCCGTCCGGGATGCGCGCGACCACGTGCTCACCGTGCACCCGGCCGTCCGCGTCGGTCAGGGCGACCCCGACGACGGTGTGCCCACGCCCCGGGATGGCGTAATGGCGCACCGCCCAGCGGGCGGACATCTGCGAAGCATGGCGTCGGCGTCGGGCACCGGCCGTCACGGCCACGAAAACCAGCAGGACGGCGGTCAGCACGACGATGGAGACGGCCAGGAACGCGATGATCCGCACCCGCCCGAGGCTACCGTGCTTCGCGCCGGCAGTGCACCGTACGGAGACGTCGGCGGGCATGTCCCCCGGCCGTCAGGTCACCAAGCCAAACCGGCAGCAGATAACTCAGCGTGATAACACCCGTGTGACACCACCGACCAAACAGGCCGGACAGCGTAAGGGGTCTGACCCGCAAACCCCAGGTCAGACCCCTTACGATCTTGCGCGCCCGAAGGGACTCGAACCCCTAACCTTCTGATCCGTAGTCAGATGCTCTATCCGTTGAGCTACGGGCGCTGGTGCTCGGCCAGTCTACACACCGGCTTTCGCGCGGAGACTCCGGGATTCGAACCCGGGAGGGGCTTTAAGACCCCAACCGCATTAGCAGTGCGGCGCCATAGACCAGACTAGGCGAAGTCTCCCTGGTGGCCCGCAGACCACCGCGCCCGAGGATACAGGCCCCAGCCTGCCGGGAGCAAAGCGACTACCGGAACGAGCCGTTCGCGGAACGATGGGAGTGCGTTCCCCCGCTGTGCGCCGCCGTGATCGGGACTACGCTCCATCGACATGCAGGAGCAGCCGCCCAGCGAGCAGACCCGCCGAGAACCTGCTGAGGGAGTGCGTCGACGCTCCCCGAAGGCGACCTTCACCCCGCCTCCGGCACCCCCTCCGCCCGTTCAGGATGGGCAGCAGGAAGACTCCGACGGGCCGCGGCCTCGGCGCGCGAAGGCCGCGCCGAGCGTGCTCTTCCAGCCGCCGCCCGCTCCGGAGCAGCCGCTGCCCCGCCAGCCCCGGCCGGCAGCTTCCGCTCCGATGCCGTTCGCGGTCGCACCGCCGGCAGCGCCGCCGGTCGAGGGCGGGCCCTCGACCGCGCAGACAGCGCCGACGCCACGTCGGCCGGGCCGCGCCGGCCAGCCGGACGCGTCGGGACCGGTCACCACAGAGCCCACCACCACAGGCCCAGCCTCCGCAGCGCCAGCCGACGGGGGATCGGCCGAGGCCAGGAAGGCTCCGGGAAGGAAAGCGCCGGCGAAGAAGGCGGCGGCGCGGGACATCGCCGGGCCCGAAACGACCACCGATCAGGGTCAGACTCCCGCAGCGGCCACCACGGCCAAGAAGACGGCGGTCCGGAAGGCGACCAGGAAGGCGGCACCGGTCGAGGCGGCAACCAACCCGGCAACCGTCGCCGAGGCCACCCCGGCCAAGGCAACCCCGACAAAGGCGCCCGCCCGGAAGGCCGTGAAGAAGGCCACGAAGAGGGCCGCCGCGGCCACGAGCGACAAACCCGCCGTGCCCGCGCAGCAGGCCGCCACCGCGTCCAGCGTGCCGGCACCGCCGGTCGACACCACCACCCCCGAGCCACCGGCCGAAGCCACAAACACAACCGTTGCCACCCCGACGCCACCGGCCGAGACCATTCCCACGCCACTGGCCGACGTCACGCCCACGCCAGCGGGCGACGCCACTGCCGTCACCGAGGCCACCTCCGCCCCGCCGACCGATTCGGCGAGCAGCGGCACCGGGCAGAACTCCTCAAGCCGTACCGCCGAATCGGAGCTGCGGGTGCTCGTGGCGCGGGTGCTCGACCACCCGGGCTTCGCGCCGGAGTTGCTGGCCCTGACCGCGGTCGAGGCGCTTGGTCCGCGCGCCGACGAGTGGGCGCGGCGGTTGCGGGAGACGTACCCGGCGGCGGGTGGTGACGGCCTGGCCCGGCTGGCCAGTCGGCGGTTCGTCCGGCAGGCCGGGATCGGTGGGGCGACCGCGGCGCTGGCCGGCGCCTTCGCGCCCGTGGTCGAGCTGGCCGCGGTGCTCTGGTCGCAGGCGAATCTGGTGCTGCACCTGGCGGCGGCGTACGACCGTGATCCGACCCATCCGGACCGGGCGGCCGAGCTGCTGGTGCTGACCCAGGTGCACCCGGACGAGGCGAGCGCCCGCTCGGCGCTGGCGGCGGCCCGGGTGGCGGACGGGCCGGACGAGCAGCCGGGGGCCAGGGCGGCCGAGGCGGCCTGGCGGCTGGCCGCCCCGTTGGCCGCGCAGGCGGGTGGCTGGCTGGCCCTACGGCTGGCGTCCCGGCTGCTACCCGGCGCGGCGGTGCTGGCCGCAGCAGCGGGCGACGCAGCCGCAGCCCAGCGCCTGGCCGCCCGCGCCACACACACCTACCGACCGCCCCACCCCTCGCCCGCCTAGGCATGCCCTAGTTGATCAAGGAGTTTGCGTCACGACACGCCGGCGGCGCGGACGCAAACCCCTTGATCAACGCAGCGGCAGCGGAGGTCAGAGCCAGTCGAACCACTCCTTGGGCAGCAGGCTGTAGCCAACGAAGGCGAAGATGTCGAGCAGGGCGTGTGCCACGATCAGCGGCATCACCCGGCGGGTACGCAGGTAGAAGAGGCTGAACACCACACCCATCACGGCGTTGCCGAGGAACGCGCCGAAGCCCTGGTAGAGGTGGTACGAGGCGCGCAGCAGCGCGCTGGTCGCGATGATCGCGCCGACCCGCCACTGGAGCTGGCGCAGCCGGGTCATCAGGTAGCCGACCACGATCACCTCCTCCAGGATGGAGTTCTGGAAGGCGGCGAGGATCAGCACCGGCACCGTCCACCAGAGGTCGGGCAGCGCGGCCGGCACCACCGTGGCATTGATGCCGAGCTGCGCCGCCGCCCAGAACAGCGCCAGGCCGGGCAGCCCGATCAGCGCCGCCAGCCCGGCCCCCTGGGCGAGATCGGCCCCGGGCCGCCGGGCGTCCAGGCCGAGGGTCCGCGCCGGGTCGCCCGGGTCCCGCGTCAGCAGGTGTACGGCGAGCAGCACCGGCAGCAGCGCGAACACGATGCCGAGCAGCTGGTACGTGAGATCGAGGTACGGCCGGGCCGACGCGGAGGTGTTCAGCGCGGCGGTCTGCCGGGACAGTCCGCCTTCTGCGGTCAGCTTCGCGATGATCGACACCGTGGCGTAGACGGCGGACTGGCCGAGGGAGAGTCCGAGCACCAGCATCGTCTCGGTGCCGAGCGTCCGGCGGGACACCGGGCGGGTGAGCTCAACGGTCACCGGACCACTCTGCCTGACCGGAGGCGCTGGTGACACCCGCCTGCCGCTGAGCGGCCCTCACGATGCGGTCGCACATTCTGTGCGACCTTCATACACGCTGCGTGGACATTCTATGGGGGCCCGATCCGCCGTCAGAAGTAAGGAGCGCCCCCGGTGGACAACTTCGCGCGGCTGCTGAAGGAGAGCTGGACCCTGGTCGAGCAGGATCGGGTCCGGCTGAGTGGTCACTTCTACGCCCGGCTCTTTCTCCTCGACCCCGAGCTGCGCAAGCTTTTCCCGGTGCAGATGACCGGGCAGGGCGACCGGCTGCTCGAAGCGATCATCACGGCGATCCACACCGTGGACGACCCGGAGGGCTTCGACGAGTTTCTCCGTGCCCTCGGCCGGGATCACCGCAAGTACCACGTCGAGGCCGCCCACTACGACACCATGGGCGTCGCACTGCTCGACGCGTTGCACAGCACCGCCGGGGACGGCTGGAACCTGGAGTACGACCAGGCGTGGCGGGACGCGTACGCGGCGATCGCCGAGAAGATGCTCGCCGGGGCGGCGGCGGACGACAACCCGCCGTTCTGGCACGCCGAGGTGCTGACCCACGAGCGGTACGGCCCGGACACCGCCGTCTTCACCTGCCAGGCGCTGCAACACCCGCTCTCCTGGAAGGCGGGCCAGTACGTCAGCATCGAGGTGCCCCGCCACCACCCCCGGGTATGGCGGACGTACTCGGTGGCCAACGCCCCGAACGACGACAACGTGCTGGAGTTCCACGTCCGTACGCCCCCGGGTGCCGGCTGGGTCTCCGGCGCTTTGGTCCGCCGGGTGAAGCCGGGCGACCTGCTGCGGGTGGCCGCGCCGATGGGCTCGATGACGCTGGACCGCTCCGCGGAGCGGGACATCCTCTGCGTCGCCGGGGGTGTCGGGCTGGCCCCGATCAAGGCCCTGGTGGAGGAATTGGCCGGCTACAACCGGGCGCGTTGGGTGCACGTCTTCTACGGGGCCCGGACCGAGGCGGACCTCTACGGCCTCGACGGGCTGCGGAAGCTGGTCGCGGCCCACCCGTGGCTGTCGGTGACCGCCGCGTGCAGCGACGACCCGGACTTCGACGGCGAGCAGGGCGACGTCTCCGACGTGGTGGCCCGCTACGGCCCGTGGACGACACACGACTGCTACGTCTCCGGTTCCGTGGCGATGGTCCGCTCCACGCTGCGGGTGCTCGCCGCGGACGGCGTCCCGCCCCAGCACACCCGGTACGACACCTTCGGCAACCTGTAGCGCAACCTTCAGAGCTTTTCTCCCCCCGAACCGGGGCGCGTGCCCCTGCCCCCTGGGGCACGCGCCCCGGTCCCCCGAACGGGCGGACCGGCACCGCCCCCACGACCACGCCTGCGCCGGCCGTCGTTCCCACCTGGCGCGGGCGTGGTCGTGCACAACTCGCCACACCTGCGCTCCCACCTGGCGCGGGCGTGGTCGTGCACAACTCGCCACACCTGCGCCGGCCGTCGTTCCCACCTGGCGCGGGCGTGGTCGTGCAGAAGACTCACCGAGGTCAGTACCGCCAGGGGTGGCCGGACTCCCGGTACTCCTCGATCGGCACCAGCGGCACCCCGGGCGCCATCCGGTCGACGTACAGCCGGCCGTCCAGGTGGTCGATCTCGTGCGCCACCAGCCGGGCCATGCCGAACTCGAACGAGGTGATGACCCGACCGCCGTCGAACTGCGCGTGTTCCACGTCAAGCCGCAGCGGTCGCGGCACCAGACCCCGGTGGTCGAAAAAGGAGAGGCAGCCCTCGTACTGCTCGTCGGTGTCGGGGGCGGCGTCGACCACCCGGGGGTTGAGCAGCACCACGGGCTCGGCCGCCCGGTCGGGTGGGCGGACCACGGCCGCGGCCCGGCCGATGTCGAGCTGCGGGGCGGCGATCCCCACCCCCTTGGTGAACGGATGCAGTTCGTCCAGCCGAGCCAGCGCGGTGACCAGCCGGTCGACGGTCTCCCGGGCGGCCTGTTCCTCGCGCGGCAGGTCGAACGGGCGGGCCGGCTGCCGCAGCAGGTCGGCGCCGCGCTGGACGATGCCGAGCCCACGCATCCGGTCGGACGGCCGGACCCGGCCGCCCTCCGGCTCGGGTTCCGACTGGGCGCGGAAGCGCCACTGCATCCGGTACCGGGCGTTGAGCGGCGGGTCGTCGGTCGCCCAGTCGAAGATCACCCGATCGCCCTGGTCACGCCGGACGACCGCCGTGCGCAGCGGGCCCTCCTCCGCCGAGAGCGAGGTCTCCGCGCCCCACACCTGCGGGTCGAGCGCCGCCGGCAGGTCCAGCCGTACGGCGAGATGCCGGGTCGGTACGCGGACCGCGCGCTGGAACCAGGGGCCCCACTTGTCCTGCCCGACGGTGTATGCGTACTCGATGGTGGCGCGGCGGCCGGGGTAGAGCGGAAACCGCCGCTCGGAGTTCTCGAAGAGCAGCCAGATCTCCTTGAACGCGTCCCGGTCGTGCTTGGCCCGCCAGTGCATGGCCTCGCGCTCGTCGGCTTCCTCCCGGTACGCCCGCAGTTGCAGCTCGGCGAAGCTGAGCGGGTGTTCCCGGTGGTGCCGGTTGGAGCGCCCCGGATCGCTGGGGTAGCGGTCCACGGCGACCCGGACCAGGTAGCGGGTGACCGGGTCGGTGCCGGCGTTGTACAGCTCGCGGCGGATGACGCAGCGGTACGCGTCCTCGGTGTGGGTGAGATTGGCCGTCTCACGTTCGACGATCAGGCCGGTGCCGGGCGGCATCCACTGGCCGGGGAGGCTGGCCTCCCGGTGATTGCGCTCGGTGCGGGTGTGACGGAGGTCGTCGTACTCCCGGAAGCGCTGCCAGATCGCGCCGCTGGCCTCCAGGACGGCCTCGGCCCGACGCGCGAAGTCCTCGGTGGGTCGGTGTCGCCGCCCCTCGACGTGGCTGACGTACGACGGGTCGAACCCCATCAGGTTGGCTAGCTGTTTCTTGGACAGCCCCCGCTCCGTCCGATGCCGTGCGAGTTCGGCGGCGAAGGAGTCGGCAGCCCGATCGAGCGGTGAGGTCGTCATCAGCTTCCTCGTGGCCGGTTGCACCAAGTTTCACGTTGAGTCGCCGTACGCGCACAGAACTGGCATCTTCTCGACAGGAGGCTTGACCGATGGGCGATTTCTGTCGATACTGCCCCGAGTTTCCGGACGCGCACCCTGGGTAATCGCCACCGCAGGAGTGACCCGGGCCTCTCGCTTTCCACCCGACCGAGGGTTCCCCGTCGCCGAGAGGTGTGGTTAGGCTAGCCTTAGCTTGGTCGCAGAGGTCTCGGACGGGGGGGTGGCGCAGGTGACAACCGTGCTGCCCGTCCACCACGCCCCTGCCGAGCCGTTCGCCCCGGTCACCGCGACCCTGCGGGCCATGTTCGGCACCGACGACCTGCCCGGGCTGGCACCGGGACTGGTGGTCGCCGACGAGGCCGGCTGGGCCCCGGCGACGGCCCTGATCGACGGCGCGCGGCTGCCGGAGTTGCTCGACTCGGCCGTCCGCCTCTGGGGCGGCACCCCGCACGCCTCCGCCGCGCTGGCCTGGAAGTCGTACTGCTACTGGACGGCGCTGCCGGTGGTGCTCGGTTGGGCCGCCGCCCGGCGCGTGCCGCTGCTCGACCCGTCGGCGACGCTCATCCACTTCGCGGACCAGCGCGCCCTGGTGACCCTGGGCCTGCGCCAGTCGACTCCGGTCGCGGTCCTGCCCAACGACCCACTGGCGCTCACCGGCCGGCCCGAGGTCCGGGTGGTGGCCGACGACCGGCAACTCCTCGCGGCGCTGCGCGCCACGCTGCTGGACGCGCACCTCTCCCCGATGATCGCCGCGATCCAGGGCGAGGTACGCATCGGCACCCGCACCCTGCTCGGTTCGGTGGCCTCCGGCATCGCCCACGGGCTGCTGCGGGCCGCCGACGGGCTCCCCGGCTCGGCGGTCGAGGCGGTCGACACGCTGCTCGCCACGCTCGACCTGGCCGACCTGGTGGAACTGGTGCCCGGCCCGAGCGGGGAACCGACGGTGCAGCGGCGGACCTGCTGCCTGGCGTTCACCCTGCCCAAGCCGAAGGTGTGCCAGGGCTGCTGCATCCGCTCCGCCTGACCGCGCGTCGGCGCCGAGCTGATCAGCCGGTCAGCGGTCGCACGTCCCACAGCCACACGCCACCGGTGTACGTGGGCTCGATCCCGGTCAGCTCGGTCATCCCTTGCCGCAGCGCGTCGGCGCGCTCGTGCGGCCCGAGGATCACCACGCCGGCGCGCCAGTAGCGCAGGTCCTGCACCGCGTCTTGTCGGGTCTGGGCGGTGACCGGCGGCACCTCGCCGGTGCGGCGGATGGTGGCGAAGAAGCTGCTGGTCGGGCGGGGCGGCGCGGTGAACAGGGCGACCCGCCCCTCACCGGGTCGGGTGTCCGGGCCGAGGAAGTACCCGCGGGCGATCGGCATCTCTGTCCGGGTCTGCGCGGACCAGCGCAGCGGTTCGGCGTACTCGGTGTCAGGCAGCGGCAGGGTCACCACGCTGCGCCCGCCGGCGAGGTAGGAGCGCCACGCCCTGGAGGTGACGAACTCGGGGGTCGGTTCGAGGCGTTTGGTCGGCAACGGCGTAGGCACCACCGGCACCAGCGCCATCGCCAGCACGGTCACCGTGCCGAAGCGGATCTGCGACCGCCGGTCCGGGTAGCGGGCGGCCAGCTCCCGGACCCGTTCGGCGCCGTACGCGAGCAGCAGCCCGATGATCGGGGTGATGGCCAGCGCCCAGCGGGTCGGCACCACCGAGTGCAGCACCGGTAGGTCCTCCAGCACCGCCCATGGCCCCGGGATGCCGGTGCCCCGACGGTTGAAACGGATCTCCCGGCCGAGCGAGAGCACCGCGAAGAGCAGTCCGAGCACGGCCAGTCCGAGCACCACCACGTTGCGGCGTAGCCACCACACCAGCGCCGCCACCAGGATCACCAGTGGCCAGCCGAAGAAGGCGTTCTCCTCAGTGGGGTTCTTGGCCAGGCCGGTGGCGCTGCGTGCGTCACCGGCCAGCGATTCGCGGGAGTAGGTGAAGAACGAGGCCAGGTCGGTGGAGTAGCCCCGGATCAGCCAGGACAGCCCGCTGTAGGCGCCGGGACCGAAGAACTGGACGTACAACGGGTAGGCCAGCAGCACGGCGGAGATCGCGGTGGCCACGCCGATCCCGGCGAGGAACGGACGGGCCCGCCCACGCAACTCGGGCCGGCCGATCACCAGCGCGACGATCACCACGCCGAGACCTATCGCGGTCATCAGCAGGATCTCCAGGTTCAGGAAGGCCTGCCAGACGATCACCAGTGCGAGCAGGACACCGTTGCGCAGCCAGCGGCCGGGCTCGGCAAGCCGCACGGTGCGCCAGATGATCAGTGGCACCACGAACTGCGACACGATGTTCGGATGTGCGTTGGCATGCGAGACCATCGCCGGCGCGTACGCGCAGAACGTCGCGCCCAGCCAGGCCGGCCCGCGAGAGCCGACGAGCACCCGGGACAGCACGAAGTACCAGGCGGTCGCCGTGGCGATCATCCCGAAGGTGAGGAAGACCAGGAACGCGGTACGGGTGCCGAGCAGGACGGTGATCGGCGTCATTGGCAGCGAAACGGATAGAACGGATGTATTCGCCATCAAGTTGACGGACTCCGGCACGTTCATCCGGTCGGACGAGAACGGATAGGCAAATTCGGTCACGACCCGGGCACCGTGGGCCATCATCCACTCGAATTGCGCCATATCTGTCTTGTTGTCCCGAATGCCGTCCGCCGGGTTCCACCACATCCGCGCCGTCACCCAGAAGCCCAGCAGCACGAAGCTCACCACGGCGGCGACATCCCGCCAACGCCCTGACCTGGGACGATGACCGTCGCGCACCCGCCGCCCCGCCGGCTCTCCCGCCCCGGACTCCTCGACAGGGCGGTCCGATTCAGGAGTACCCATAACAATTCGGAGCGTAGTCGGCCTATCGGGCCACCGTGCACGGTTCGGGGTACTCGCGTAACATCCTCCAGGTTCGCTGACCACCACCGATCGTGCACCTAGCCCCGACCAATTCGGCCATCCCAGGCCCCGATATTTCCGCCCCCCGAGCGGATGGTTCACTCAGGCGGTCCTGGCGCGGTCGAGTCGTATCGTGAGGAATCGACGCATGGCAGAAATCACTGGGGATCAGCGCGTGCAGTCCGAGGTTCTGGAGGGCCTCGCCACAGCGGTCAACCACCGGCGTTGGTTCGTCGAGCTGGCCGTACCGTACCTCGGCGACAACCCGATCGAGATCGGCAGCGGCCTCGGCGACTACGCCCTGGAGTGGGCCGAGCACTTTCCCCGGTTCACCGCCACCGAGGCTGACCCGGACCGCCTGGTCGCGCTCAAGGAACGCCTCGCCGATCGGCCGGCCATCGAGGTCCGCCAGATGCTGCTGCCGAACTCCGAGCGGGGCGACTACAGCGCCGCGGTGTCGTACAACGTGCTGGAGCACATCGAGGACCACGTCGGCGCGCTCCGCAGCATGGGCGACCTCGTCCGGCCCGGCGGAGCCGTGATCATCATCGTGCCGGCGTTCCAGTTCGCGATGAGCCCGGCCGACATCGCCACCGGCCACGTACGCCGCTACACGAAGAAGACCCTCTCTGCGGCGATGACCGAGGCGGGCCTGCGGGTGGAGAAGATCCACTACGCGAACGCGCTCGGCCTGATCGGCTACTTCATGGCCACCAAGGTCTTCCGGCTGATGCCGAAGGAGGGCCCGATGGTGAAGGTCTACGACACCCTGGTCCTCCCCGCCACCAAGGCCGCCGAGCAACTCGCCCGCCCCCCATTCGGCCAGTCCGTCTTCGCCGTAGCCCGCACCCCCGCCTAACCCCCTCGGCCCACCCGACCCAACCCGGCCCCCAACGCACCCCGACCCCCTGCGCCGACCCACCCCGCCCCCCTGCGCCGACCCACCCCGACCCCCTGCGCCGACCCACCCCGATGATCATGAAGTTGGCGGGACTTTTGAAGATCGAAGCGCCCGCTAACTTCATGATCAATCAGGCCGGGGCCAGTGCAGGGGGGCGGGTGGGTCAGGCGGTGGTTTGGTAGGTGGGGCGGATGGTGGCTCGGGCGAGGGTGTGGAAGGTGAGGTTGAAGCCGACGTAGGCGGGGGTGGCGTCGGGGGTGAGGTCGAGGCTCTCCACGTCTAGGGCGTGCACCGCGAAGACGTACCGGTGCGGACGGTCACCGGGCGGCGGCGCGGCACCGCCGTAGCCCTGCTCGCCGTAGTCGTTCCGCACGGTGAACGCGCCGCCCAGGTCGTCGCCGGACGCGCCGCGCGGCAACTCCGTCACCCCGGCCGGCAGGTTGACCAGCACCCAGTGCCAGAACCCGCTGCCGGTGGGCGCGTCCGGGTCGAAGCAGGTCACCACGAAGCCCTTGGTCTCCGCCGGAAAACCCGACCAGGCCAGGTGCGGCGAGACGTTACCGCCGCCGGTGCTGCCATGCGCGTGGGCCGGGTCCATCGGCTCGCCGTTCTGCACGTCGTCGCTGGTCAAGGCGAACGAGGCGACGGTCGGCAGCAGCTCGTACGGATCCGGGGCGATCGGTCGTTCCAGGGTCATCGACACAGGTCCTTCCGGTGGAAGTGGTGTTCTGCGCACCTTTCATACCCTGAGAAGCGGCGGCATTCGAGAAAACCCGGTGCCGTGTCCGCCCGTAACCGAGAGCCCCTCACCCGGGTTGTCACCCTGCAACGTCGACTGAAGGAGTTTCTTGGCCGGAATCTGGCGCGACTTCCTCACCACACTGGTCGAGGCCGTCCGCCGACGCGACACGCAGGCGCCGCGCGACGAGCGACGCCGGGCGGTGGAGCGACTCGCCGAGCAGAAGATCCGCGAGGACCAGCGGGAACACCCGCCGCAGCGGTGAAGCGGAGGGTGTGGGATTCGAACCCACGAAGACATCGCTGCCTTACCGGTTTTCAAGACCAGCGCCATCGGCCACTAGGCGAACCCTCCCGGGGCCACGCAACGCGCGGCCGTGCTTAGTCTGCCACGCCCGGCGAACCGGGGAACGAGCGAGCTACCCGATCCGCCATGATCACTCACCCTCCGTGGTGTATCCGCGAACGCCTGGGCCGGTAGCAAGGCCAGCAGGTTCCACAGTGGCGTCCTGAGCGCTCGATCCGGGATCGAGCGCTCTCGGAGGCCGACAGAGGTCATTCGATCCCCGATCGATCGTGATCTTGAGCAAGGTGCGGCCGGATCGGCGAGCGTTTCGCCGCCGGTGCGTCAACCGGTCGGCGGATCGGGTATGACTGGGCCATGCGCGCGATCACGATCCCGGAGCCCGGCGGACCCGACGTGCTGACCTGGAGTGAGGTGCGCGACCCGCAGCCCGGCCCCGGCGAGGTGATCGTCGACGTGCGGGCCACTGCGGTCAACCGGGCCGACCTGCTGCAACGGCAGGGGCACTACCCGCCGCCGCCGGGCGTGCCCGCGTACCCGGGGTTGGAGTGCTCGGGTGTGGTGAGCGCGACCGGTCCCGACGTCACCGGCTGGCGGGTGGGTGACGAGGTCTGCGCGCTGCTGGCCGGCGGCGGGTACGCCGAGCGGGTGGCCGTGCCGGCCGGGCAGTTGCTGCCGGTGCCGGCCGGGGTCGACCTGGTCGACGCAGCCGCGTTGCCCGAGGTGGCGTGCACGGTCTGGTCGAACGTGGTCCAGCTGGCCCGCCTGTCGGCGGGCGAGACGCTGCTGGTGCACGGCGGCGGCAGCGGGATCGGCACGTTCGCGGTCCAACTCGGCACCGCGCTCGGCGCGACCGTGGTGGCGACCGCGCGGGCGGCGAAGCACGACCGGCTGCGCGGGTTGGGCGCCGGGCACCTGGTCGACTACCGGGAACAGGATTTCGTCGAGGAGGTCCGCAAGCTCACCGACGGCCGGGGCGCGGACGTCGTCCTCGACATCATGGGCGCGTCGTACCTGGGCCGTAACGTCGCCGCCCTGGCCGCCGACGGGCGGCTCGTGGTGATCGGCATGCAGGGCGGGCGCAATGGCGAGCTGGACCTCGGCGCGCTGCTGGCCAAGCGCGGCACGGTCGCGGCGACCGCGCTGCGTTCCCGTCCGCTCGACCAGAAGGCCGCGATCGTACGGGGGGTACGCGAGCAGGTCTGGCCGCTGGTCGAGGCGGGCCAGGTCCGCCCGGTCGTCGATCGGCGACTGCCGATCACCGAGGCGGCCGACGCGCACCGGCTGGTCGAGTCGAACGAGCACGTCGGCAAGGTGCTGCTCACCGTCGGGTGAGCCTCAGCGGGGCAGGGTGAGCCGCGCGCCGGGTCCCTCGCCGGCCAGTTCGTCGTCGGGGTTGTAGAGGGCGCAGCGGCGCAGCGAGAGGCAGCCGCAGCCGATGCAGCCGTCGAGGTCGTCGCGGAGCCGGGTCATCAGTCTGATCTTCTCTTCCAGCCGTTCCCGCCAGGCGGTGGAGAGCCGCGCCCAGTCCTCGGCGGTGGGCGTACGCGAGGCGGGCAGCGAATCCAGCGCGGTCCGGATCTCGTCCAGCGAGATGCCGACCTGCTGCGCGATCCGGATGAACGCCACCCGCCGCAACTCGCCGCGGTGGTACCGGCGCTGGTTGCCGCCGGTGCGGTCGGCTCGGATCAGCCCCAGCCGCTCGTAGTAGCGCAGCGCAGACTGCGCCACCCCGCTGCGGGCGGCGAGTTGACCTATGGTGAGCGCTTCCTGCATCACATCGCCTTGAGTTGAACCTCGCTTTAACTTGCAGGCTATCCGCATGACGACACTCGCCACCACCACGGCCCGGATCGCCGAGGCCGCCGCGCCCCTGGACGGCCGGCTCCCGGTCGCCCCGCTGCTGGAGCGGGTCCGCGCCGGTCGGGAGTTCGGCCCGAACGTCTATTCGACCGTCGACGTGCTCTGGGTGCTCTACGACCGGATCCTGCGGGTCACTCCTGCGACCGCCGACCACCCCGACCGGGACCGGTTCCTGCTCTCCAAGGGGCACGCGGTCGCCGGCTACTACGCGGTGCTCGCCGCGAAGGGATTCGTCCCGCCCGACTGGTTGGACGACCAGGGCGGGCCGGAGAGCCGGCTCGGCGACCACCCGGACCGGACGCTGGTGCCCGGGGTGGAGATCGGCTCCGGCTCGCTCGGGCACGGCCTGGGCCTGGCCGTCGGCAGCGCGCTCGGGTTGCGCGCCCAGGGCCTGATCGAACCCCGGGTGTACGTCCTCCTCGGCGACGCCGAGCTGGACGAGGGCTCGAACCACGAGGCCATCGCGTACGCCGGCGCGGCCGGTCTGGGGAACCTGACCGCCATCGTGGTCGACAACTCCTCCGCCACGCACGGCTGGCCGGGCGGGGTGGCCAACCGGTTCACGGTGAACGGGTGGACCGCCGCCACGGTCGACGGGCGGGACCACGCCGCCCTGCACACCGCCCTGACCGGGCACCACGGCCACCGGCCGCACCTCGTCGTCGCGGTCGTCGAGAGCGGGGAGCAGCCATGAGGGAGAGCTTCGTCGACGCCACCACGACGCTGCTGGCCGAGGATCCGCGTACCGCGCTGGTGCTCGCCGACATCTCCGCCGCCGCGTTCGCCCCGGCCGCGAAGCGGCACCCGGACCGGGTGCTCAACGTCGGCATCCGGGAGCAGTTGATGCTCGGCGTGGCCGGCGGGCTGGCACTGACCGGGTTACGGCCGATCGTGCACAGTTACGCGCCGTTCCTCGTCGAGCGGGCGTACGAGCAGGTCAAGCTCGACCTCGACCACCAGGGGGTGAACGCGGTGCTGGTCAGCGTCGGCGCTTCGTACGACCGGGCGGCGGCCGGGCGAACCCATCTCAGCCCGGCCGACGTCGCGCTGCTCGACACCCTGGCCGGTTGGACCGTGCACGTGCCGGGTCACCCGGCCGAGGTGCCCGGCCTGCTGCGCACCGCAGTGGCCGCGGACACCTCGGCGTACCTGCGGCTGTCGACGGCGCACAACGAGCGGCCGCACGCCGGTGACGGGGCGCTGGTGGTGATGCGGGACGCCGGGGTGGACGCGCCGCTGCTGGTCGCGGTCGGCCCGCTGCTGGACGCGGCCCTCGCGGCGGTCGCGGACCTGCCGGTGACCGTGGCGTACACCCATCGACCGCGCCCGTTCGACAACGCCGGACTGCGGGCGCTCGCCGGCACCGAGGTGATCCTGGTCGAGCCCTACCTGGCGGGCACCTCGGCCCGGCTGGTCTCGGCGGCGCTGGCGGACCGGCCGCACCGGTTGCTCGCGCTGGGGGTCGGGCGGGAGGAGTTGCGCCGCTACGGCTCGGCCGAGGACCACACCCGCTGGCATGGGCTGGACGCGGCGGGGCTGCGCCGCTCGCTCA
>NZ_JBFBAO010000141.1:0-15584 GCF_040682255.1 Micromonospora sp. NPDC051296
CACACGCGGGACGGTTGGGTAAGTGAGGTCCGCAGCGCCGACACGGCTTTACCAAAAGCAGCTGACGGGCCCTGGGCGACCGCCCAGTCGAGGGCGTAGTCGGCGATCTCCTCCCAGCCCGGCGCCCCGGGCAGCAGGTGGGGGAACCCCGGATACTCCTTGACCTCGGTCACCGTGGCGGACTTGTAGTGCTTGGCGTTTGACTGCTGCACCGCCGGCGGCATGATGTGGTCCTCGCCGCCGGAGATGAACAGCAGCGGGGCCCGGTTGTCGTTGTGGTAGTCGACCCAGGTGTCCTGGTGGCCGGGCTGGAAGTTGGCCAGCACACCGCCCCAGACGATGCCGCCGTTGACCGGGACGGCGTACCGCTCGTACAGGGCCCGGGCCTCCTCGTCGGGGAAGGTGTTCGTGAAGGCGTAATTCCAGTCCTCGAAGCTGATCGGCACGGCCCGGTGCCGGTTGGCCGGGTTCTTGAGCACGTTGAAGGTTGACTTCACCTGGGACAGCGGCACGACCCGGACACCCTCGGTCGGTGCGGAGTTCAGCGCGACCCCGACCGCGCCGTAACCCTGGTCGAGCAGGAGTTGGGTGAACGCCCCGCCGGCCGAGTGACCCATGATGATCGGCGGCGCCGGCAGCTGGTCGAGCACGGACTTCAGGCGGTCGATGACCTTCGGCACGGTCAGGTTCGCGATCGGGCTGGAATCGGCCCGCAGGGCCTCGACCTCGACCTCCAGCCCCGGGTACGCAGGCGCGAGCACCCGGTAGCCCTTCTTCTCGTAGTGGGCGATCCAGTTCTCCCAGCTTCGCGGGGTGACCCAGAATCCGTGGATCAGGACGATGGTGTCGGGCTTGGCGGGTTCGGTGCTCATGACGGTGTCCTCTCGGTGCGAGTCGGTTGGTCGGAGTCGAGTTCGGTAGGTCCGCTCACCCGCGGTTCAGCGGACCGCCGTCCGGGCGGTGCTCGTGATCAGATCGGCGGTGGCGTTCGGCTTCGAGATCATCGCGACGTGCGAGCTGTCCACCTCGATTGTGCGGGCGCCGGCGCGCTGCGCCATGAACCGCTGTGCGGCCGCGGGGATCACCTTGTCGTCACGGGCCACCAGGTACGCGGCGGGGATGCTCTGCCAGGCCGGGGTCCCGGAGGGCTCCTGCAGGGTGTGCACGTCGGCCGGGCGCTGAGTGGCCGCCATGGCCGCTGCGGTGGCTTTGGGCACGTCGGCGGCGAAGATGTCCCGGAAGGCGCTGAGCTTGACGTAGCCGTCGTAGCTGTGGGAGCCGTCGCCCAGCGGGTACGGACGGATGTCGAGGGTCGGCTCGCCGAGCTGGCTGCCCGGGAACTTCGTCTGTAGGCCGAGGACGGTGTCGCCCTCGTCCGGCGCGAACGCCGCCACGTACACCAGCGCCTTGACGTTGGGGTTTCCGGTCGCGGCGTTGGTGATCACCACGCCGCCGTACGAGTGCCCGACGAGGATGATCGGCCCTTCCAGGGTCTCCAGGACGCTGGCCAGGTAGCCGGAGTCGGTGGCGACCCCACGCAGCGGATTGGCGGGTGCCAGGACCGGATACCCGTCCTTCTGCAACCGGCGCACCACCTCGTTCCAGCTCGACGCGTCGGCGAAGGCCCCGTGCACCAGGACGACGGTCGGCTTCGTCGTGCTCGACGACGACGCGGACGCCGCCGGGGAGGACGCGAGTCCGACGGCCCCGAGCAGCAGGGCGATGCTGACGAGCACGGCGAGCAGGATCGCGTGCGGCTGTCGCGGGCGGAGGATGGCGGAACTGCGGTTCATGCGAGGCTCCCTACGGTCGTACGGCCCCGAACGGGCCGCCAGGTGGATCGGTTCGCGTCGTCGAGATCGGTTGGCCGGACCGCGTCGCATCGACGTCGGTTCCCGGCTGTCCGCCCTCGACCTGGGAAAACCGTAGGAGTGGCAGCGCAGTTTGCGCTGCGGTCAGATGACTGCACCGGGGGCTCGCTGAGGCATGACTTAGCGGAGCCGGCAGATTGACCGGCGACCGGATCGGTGATCTCTACGGCAGCGTCGGCATTGGGGGCTCCCGGATCAGGCCTGCACCCTGCGACAATCCGGCCGTGCGATGGTCACCCACACGTCCCGCACCCGCAGATTCTCCGGGCCCGCGGCCACCTTGGGCGCGAAAACCGCCGATGGGCGGGCCGGCGGTGTGCTCCGCCACCCGCTGCCGGCGGGTGCGATCAGGCCGCCGGTCCGGCGCCGAGGAACTCCAGCACCGCGGCGTTGCACTGCTCGAAATGGGTGATCGGGGCGGCGTGCGGGGCGTCGGGGATCAGGACCACCTGGCTGCCCGGCACCGCCGCGGCAATCCGTCGACCGCTCTCGGCGAACGGAGCCACCGCGTCGCCGGCGCCGTGCACGACCAGCGTCGGCCGGTCCACTCCGGCCAGGTCCCGCGCGAAGTCGACGCTGCCGCTGGCCGCGATCGAGTCGGTCGTGGCCTTCGCCGAGGCGGACGCCGCCTGGCGAAGATGGAACTGTCGGGTCGGTTCGTCGACGGTGAGCACCCCGTCGACGGAGAAGAAGCGCCGGAGCACCTCGTCGAGCATCGGGATGCGGTGCTGGATCGATGCCACCACCAGGGTGTCGACCAGGTCCGAGGCGGCGAACCGGTCCGGAGCGTCCGAACAGACCGGTGGCGCGCTGAGGAAGACCAGTTCGGCGATCCGGTCGGTGCCGTACCGCCTGATGTACCGGGCGATGTCGCCACAACCCGACGAGAAGCCGACGAGCGCCACGTCCCGCAGGTCCAGGCGGTCGAGCAGGCCGGCGAGATCGGCGGCGAAGGTGTCGTAGTCGTAGCCGGTCCAGCTGTGCGTCGACCGGCCGGAGCCCCGACGGTCGTACGAGACGACCCGGCGGCCCGCCGCGACGAACGGCCTGACCTGCTGGTCCCAGGCCCGCTGCGAGAGCGGCCAGCCGGGCACCAGGAGCACTGGACGTCCGGAGCCGACATCCTCGTAGTAGAGGGTGACCTCCACGCCGTCCTCCGCGTCCACGGCGAGCCCGGGCATGGTTCCTCCCTCCGTGCCGGCGGCGCCCCCCATCGTGAACCGCCGGCCCGCGCCAGCAATCAGTCATTTGACTGCACCCACCCGGTCAGCCAGGTTTGAGGCGGGGGACATGGAGATCATCGGCCGGGAGCGGGAGTTGGCGGCGCTGCGGGCGGCCATCGACCTGGCACCGGGAACGCCGACCAACCTGACCCTGCACGGGGACCCGGGAATCGGGAAGACCGTCCTGCTCCAGGCCGGCATCCGGTACGCCCAGGCGAACGGGATCCGGGTGATCGGCGGATGCGGCTACGAGAGCGAGGCCAGTCTCGCCTTCGCCGGCCTGTACCAGTTGTTCGCCCCGGTGATGGAGTACGTCGACCGGGTCGAGGCGTTCCACCGCACCGTGCTGCGCCGGGTGCTCGGCCTGCAGGACGGGTCCTCGCCGGACCGGTTGGCCGTCTGCATGGCGTCGCTGGCCGCGGTCCGCGCCATCGCCGAGGACGGGCCGGTCCTCATCGCCGTCGAGGATGCCCACTGGGTGGACGTCCCGACCCGCGAGGTGATGATGTTCATGCTGCTGCGCTTCGGCGGCATGGACGTGCGGGCCATCTTCGCCCGTCGCCCCCTCACCGCGGCGGAACGGGTCACCCCGGGAATCGGCATGCTGGAGGTCCTGCCGCTGGCCGAACCGGCGGCCGGGGAATTACTGGACCTGCTCCACCCCAACCTGCCGGACACGGTTCGCGGCCGGATCCTGCGGGACGCGGCCGGTAACCCGCTGGCGCTCGCCGAATTGCCCAGCGCCGCCGGCACCCGGGCGGCGGTCGGGCTGGAGATGCTGCCGTCCAGCGCGCCGCTGCGGACCAGGCTGGAGGTCGGCTACGCCGGCCGCGTCACCTCGCTGCCCCCGGAGACCCGCACCGCGTTGCTGCTGACGGCGTTGGACGGCGATCGGCTGGAACGCCTCGACGAGGCACCGCAGGCCTCGCTGCTGTCGCCGGAGGACATCGCCACGGTCGAACGCCTCGGCCTGATCACCCGGGACTCGACGTCGGCACAGCTCAGGTTCCGCCATCCGCTGGTGCGGTCGGCGATCGTCAACACCGCCTCGCCGGTCGAGATCCGCGCCGCGCACGCAACGCTGGCCGACCGCTACCACCACCAGCCGGAGCGACGGCTGTGGCACCTGGCGGCGGCGACGGTCGAACCCGACGAGGAGGTTGCGGCCGAGATCGAGCGCACCGCGAAGCTGATCAGTGCCCGCGGCGGCGCCGGCCTCGCGGTCGCCGCCGTGCAGCGGGCAGCCGCGTTGAGCCCCGCTCCGGCCGACACGGCACGCCGGCTGCAGGAGGCCGCCGAACTCGCGACCGCGTCCGGTCAGCTCGACCGGGCGCAGAGCCTGCTCGACGAGGCACGCCAGCACACCGACGACCCGCGCCGGTCGGCCCGCACCATGACGATGCGGGCGGAACTGCTCCTGCGCCGGGACGGCGACCTGACGGCAGCGAGTCGCCTGTTGGAGCGGGCGCTGGAGCGCTGCACCAATCCGGCCGATCACGCGCGGGCCGTGAAGATGCTGATGATCTGTGCGTTCTACGGGGCCGACCCGCACGGGTGGCAACGGTTTGTCGCCCCGCCCGTCGAACCTGGCGACTCCGCCGACGGCCCGGCGCGTGCTGGCCGGACCGATCTCCGCACCGACCTGGACCGGACCGTCGCCGCGCTCGGTGGCCTGCCCAGCGCCCGCGGTACGCTCCACGCCCGGCTGGCGACGGCCTTCGAGGCCCTGGACGTGGACGCGTCGCCCGGCCGCGTCGTCGAACTCTGCCAAGCCGCCATGGCGGTCGACGCCCTGCGTGAATACCAGCCGCACCTGCGCGGCCTGGTGAAACGCGAGGCAGGCAGCGGCGCGGTCACCCACGCGGCGGCCGGCCACCTGTTCACCGCCCACGACCGGTTCCTCGCCGGCGACTGGGAGGCCAGCGAGCAGGCCGCCGAGGCGGGCATGGACCTGGCCGTCCGGCACGGGCTGGAACTCGCCGCCAACGACCTGCGCTGCCACCTCGGGTGGCTCGCCGCCGGCCGGGGCGACGTGGCGACCGCGTACGAGTACAGCCGGACCATCGAGCAGTGGGCGGCGCCGCGCGGCAGCAACCTGCACCTGGCGCTGTCGGCGCGCAACCTCACCGGGGCGGCGCTGTCGGCCGGCGACTACGAGGCCGCGTACCACCACGCCACGAAGGTGTACCCGCCGGGTGCCCTGCCGCCCTTCGCCCACGTGGCACTCTGGACCGTCCTGGACCTGGTCGAGGCGGCGGTCCGGACCGGTCGGCTGGACGAGGCCCGCGCCCATCTGGCCGCCGCCGACGAACTGGGGCTGGCCGAACTCAGCCCGCGGCTGCGCCTGCACCTGGCCGCCGCCCGCGCGCTCGTCAGCGGCGAGGACGCGCCCGACTGGTTCCAGCGGGCCCTCGCGCTGCCCGACATCGACCGCTGGCCCTTCGACCACGCCCGGGTCCGCCTCGCCTTCGGCGAACTGCACCGGCGCCGCAACCAGCCCGGCGCCGCGCGACCCGAGCTGCGCCGGGCCGCGGACCTGTTCGCCCGGCTCGGCGCCACCGCCTGGAGCCGCCGGGCCGAGCAGGAATTGCGGGCCACCGGAATCGCGGTCAACGGTCCGAGCATCCGGAAAACGATCGACCCGAGCACGATCGACCTGACCGCGCAGCAACTGGAGGTGGCGTACCTCGCGGCCTCCGGGTTGAGTAACAAGGAGATCGGTCAGCGGCTCTTTCTGTCCCCCCGGACGGTCGGCGCGCATCTGTACCGGATCTTTCCCAAGCTCGGCATCACCTCCCGATCGGCGTTACGTGACGCGTTGGCCGCGCTGGACGGCACCGGCTGAACACCCACCCGTGCCGTCCCCGTCGATCCTGCGCCTGGGAGCGCGGTCCGTCGCGTCGTCGTCGACGCCCCGGCCGGCTGCGCGTACGCCGCGGGTGCGTTGGGTCAGTACGACGCAGGCCAGCACGACCGTTGCCGCTCCGATCGAGGCAGGGGTGACGGTCTCGGCGAGCAGTAGCGCGGACCAGAGCAGGGTCAGTATCGGCTGGGCGAGCTGGATCTGGCCGACCCGGGCGATGCCACCTCGGGCCAGTCCGGCGTACCAGGCGAAGAAGCCCAGGAACATGGAGATCGCGGTGACGTAGCCGAACGCCGCCCAGGCGGTGGCATCGGCGCGTGGCGGGCGGACCGCGGCGGCGGCGAGCGTGATGACCAGGGTGACGGGCAGTGCCAGCAACAGCGCCCAGCAGATGGTCCGGGCGCCGCCGAGTTCCCGGGCGAGCGCGCCGCCCTCGGCGTACCCCAGTCCACACAGGACGACCGCCGCGAGCAGGAACAGGTCGGCGGCCGACAGCGCGCCGTGCAGCGCGCCGTTGGCGATCAGGAAGGCGAGTACCGCCACCAGCCCGCCGATACTGGCGAGCCAGAACAGCGGTGGTGGGCGTTCGCCGGCCCGCAGGACCGCGAACACGGCCGTCATGGCGGGCAGCACGGCGATGACGACCGCGCCGTGTGCGGAGGTCTGGGTGGTCAGTGCCAGCGAGGTGAACAGCGGGAAGCCGACGACGACGCCGAGGGCGACGATCGACAGCCGGCGCCACTGGCCTCGGGTGGGCCGGGGTGCGCGGGTGTACCGCAGGTACGCCCAGGCCAGTAGCGCCGCTCCGACGGCCCGGCCGAAGGCGACGAACCACGGATCGAGTTGCTGCACGGCGACGCGGGTGGCGGGTAGCGACATGCTGAAGGCGAGCACGCCCAGCGCGCCGAGGGTGAACCCGATGAACCGATCCGCCGTTACCGTGGCGGCGACAGTAGCGCTACTCTTGGCCGTCATGGGAAACGGTAACGCAGTGGATCGCGTTAGCCAAGAACTGCGCCGGCTGGTGGCCGTCGCGGATCCCGGTACACAGCTGCCCTCGGTGCGTGAGCTGACCGCCCGGCACCAGGCCTCGCCGGTGACCGTCGCCGAGGCGGTTCGGCAGCTGGTGGCGCAGGGGCTGATCGAGACGCGATCGGGACTGGGCACCTTCGTGGCCGCCCCGCCCGACCAGCGGCGCGCTGCCGACCTGTCCTGGCAGACGGTGGCGCTGGGCGCCCGCAGACCGGGCGAGGATGAGATGCAGGCGCTACTGGCGTTACCGCGCCCGGGAGCGATCCCGCTGTCGGGCGGCTACCTGGACGCCGATCTGCAACCGGCTGCGGCGCTCGGCGCCGCGCTCGCCCGCGCCGCCCGACAGCCCGCGGCCTGGCTGCGCGGGCCGGTCGAGGGACGCGAGGACCTGCGCGCCTGGTTCGCCCGTGCGGCCGGGGCCCGGCTGCGCGCCGACGACATGGTGATCTGCCCGGGCGGGCAGGCGGCCCTGTCGTCCGCGTTGCGCGCGCTCGCCGCACCCGGCGACACCCTGCTCGTCGAGTCCCCGACCTACCTGGGGGCGCTGGCCACCGCCCGGGCGGCGGGGCTACGGGTGGTACCGGTGCCCGCCGACGCCGACGGCGTACTCCCGGACCAGCTTGCCGCCGCGTTCGCTCGCACCGGCGCTCGCCTGTTCTACTGCCAACCGCTCCACGCCAACCCGACCGGCGCCACCCTGGCCGTGCACCGCCGGGCCGAGGTTGCCGACGCCGTACGCGACGCCGGAGCGTTCCTGATCGAGGACGACTACGCCCGCGACCTCACCATCGACGGAGAGGCCCCGCCGCCGCTGGCCGCCGACGACCCGGACGGGCACGTGATCTATCTGCGCTCGCTGACCAAGTCCGCCGCTCCCGGCCTGCGTGTCGCCGCGATCGGTGCCCGCGGCCCAGCCGGTGCCCGGCTGCGCTCGGCCAGGTTGCTCGACGACTTCTACGTCGCCGGCCCGTTGCAGCAGGCCACGCTGGAGTTCGTCACCGCCCCGGCCTGGACGCGGCATCGCCGCGCCCTGCGCACCGAGCTGCGGACCCGGCGCGAGGCGCTGCTGACCGCGCTGCGCCGGCACCTGCCGGAACTCGCCCCACCGGCGATCCCTCGAGGCGGCCTGCACCTGTGGGTCCGCCTGCCCGACGGCACCGACGACGCTGCGCTGGCCGCCGCCGCTGCCGCCGAAGGCGTCATCGTCTTCCCGGGCCGCCCGTGGTACGCGGCCGAACCCCCGGCGCCGCACCTGCGGCTGACCTACGCCGCGGCCCCACCCGACCTCATGGACGAGGCCGTGCGCCGCCTCGCCCGCGCCTTGGGCGAAGCGACGGCACGGCTCTAGCGCCTCAACAGGTACGCCACCACGAACGCCGCGACCAGCGCCAGCGCGGCCAGCACCGCGGCCGTGATCTTGCCGGCACTGTAGGGGCGCTCGCCGATGACCTCGCCGGTGCGGGCGTTGACCAGAACCTGGTACGACCGGCCGGCGTGCAGGTACGCGGCGATCCACACCGGCAGCAGGAGCAGCTTGTACGTCACGCCCGAGTAGGTGGTGTCCACGGAACTGATCCGCTGCTGGTCACCGCCGATGTCGGACCGGCAGTCCTGCTCGATGACCGGCGCCATCCGCGCCTTTGCCGTGGCCAGCCCGGTCTCCGGCTCGGTGTCGTAGCGCAGCGCGTGATATCCGGCCAGGTAGTCACCATGGTAGGCGACCGCCTCGGCCAGCGGCCACGGGGTCAGCTGGTCCAGCTGCTTCTCCGGCAGGTGCGTCGTGGCGGGCACCAGCACGTCGTCGAAGTTCCGGCGGACCGTGCCGCGCGCCGGGTGCCACCGGGTGTGCCGCACCTGCCGGGTGCGCGTCTCCTGCTTGCCGTCCACCATCACCGTGTACGTCTCGGTGACGTAGTAGTACTCGCCACGCTGGCCCTGGTAGTCCGAGACGGTCCGCGCGTCGAACGTCCAGTGCGGCAGGTAGGTGCCCTTGAGCGTCTCCGCCTCGCTGACCTTCTTCAGGCTGTTCGGCGCGAACCAGCGGCTGCGACACCACTTGCCCAGGGCGGTGCGCACGCCGGCCCGGTCCACCGCGAACGGCAGCACCGCCTCCGGGGGGATCAGCCCGCCCGCTGCGGCCTCGGCCACCAACGGGGTGGCACAGAACTGGCAACGCTGCGCGAGCGCGTCGCTCTCGGTGTGCGCGCCGCAGCCCGGGCAGACGAACGCGTGCGCGCCGACGCTGGCCAGCGGCTGGCGCGGCACCGCGGCCAGCTGGTCGTACGAGTGCTCGCGTACCGCCCGGCCGGCGCCGGCGATCTGCTGCCGGTGCCCGCAGTACGGGCAGCTCAGCACCGTCGTGCCCGGCGCGTGCTCCACCCGGGCACCGCAGCCCCCACACTGGTACGACGGCGGGGAGACGGCCGTGTCGCTCATGCCGACACTCCGCTGCGCTGCGTGCCGTCCTGAGGCACCATTGCGCTGAGCCTGATTGTCCGCTCGCTCATCGCTGCCTGCTCCTGCTCTCGCCTCGGCCCGCTCCCGTACTGCGCGCTCACTGCGGCGGCAGCGGCGGCGGCACGCTGGCCAGCACCGACGCGAGCTCCGGCAGCTGCCCGGCCGGCTGCCACTGCGCCATGCCGGCCCGCCAGACCAGCGATTCCGGGCCCAGCGTGCCCGCACCCACCTGCGCGGCCAGCCCAGCGAGGTCGAACGGGCCCTGCCGCTGCCCGGCGACCCCGATGAACCACTGCGCCTGGTTCGGCAGCGGCGGCGGCTCGACGCCGCCCGACTGCGCGGGGACCGGCGCCGGCTGCACCGCGGCGTCGCCCGACATGGCCCGGGCCATCTGCTGCCCCATGGCCATGCCCATGCCCAGCCCGACGCCGGCGCCCGCCTCGCCGCCCGGGTTCTTCGCCGCCTCCTCCAGCGCGGTGGCCGCCTGGAACCGGGTGAACCGGTCCAGGTCCCCGACCGCGCCCATGCTGGTCCGCTTGTCCAGCGCCCGCTCCACCTCCGGCGGCACGGAGATGTTCTCGATGACGAACTTGGGGATCGCGATGCCGACGTCGGCGAGTTCCTCGGTCAGTACGCCGGCCAGCTGCCGGCCGATCGCGTCCTGGTGCGCGGCCAGGTCCAGCAGCGGTACGCCCGCCGTGCCGAGCGCCCCGCCGAGCCGCCCCACGATGAGCTGGCGCAAATATTCCTGCACCTCCTCGGTGCGGAACTGCGGATCCGTGCCGACCAGCTCCCGCAGGAGCTTCTGGGCGTCCACCACCCGGGCCGAGTAGGCGCCGAACGCCCGCAGCCGGACCACACCGAACTCGGCGTCCCGCAGGATCACCGGGTTCTGGGTGCCCCACTTCATCTCGGTGAACTGCCGGGTGTTGACGAAGTACACCTCGGCCTTGAACGGCGAGTTGAAGCCGTACTTCCAGCCCTTGAGGGTGGACAGGATCGGCAGGTTCCGGGTTTCCAGCGTGTACGTGCCGGGCGGGAACGCGTCGGCGATCTGCCCCTCGTTGACGAACACCGCCGTCTGCGACTCGCGGACGACCAGCTGGGCGCTCATCTTGATCTCGTTCTGGTACCGGGGGAAGCGCCAGACGATCGTGTCCCGGCTGTCGTCCAGCCACTCCACGATGTCGACGAACTCGCCCCGGAGCTTGTCCATCAGCCCCACTGCGTCCCCCTCCTCCGCCTCGCAACCGAGATCATCGGCTTCGCGGCGACGATAGCAACCGCCCGCCAACCACTAACGCCCTGCTGGGACGGCCCGAACGGCCCCCGCGCGCCGGCCGACCGGTCACCGGCGAAACCTCAGCGGCGGATGCGGCGCTGCCGGATCAGCGCCGCAGCGACAGCGGTGGCGACGAGCAGCACGGCGAAGACGATCGCGACGGTACCGGGACCGACCCGGCCCAGCCAGCTGGCGACGGCCGTCTGGATCGTCGCGGCGGTGTCGACGATCGGGTCGGTGCCGGTGCCGCCCCGGAAGACCCGGATCTCGTACCAGCCGTACCAGGCCACGTAGCCGCCGGCCACGATCAGCAGTACGCCGGCTGCCCGGCTGATCAGCGGGGCGGCCCGGCGTAGGCCGCGGACCAGCGACATCTTGGCCAGCGCGACGGCGAGCGCGACCGCGCCGACCACGAGAGCCATGCCGGCGGCGTACGCGACGAACAGGCCGACCCCGGCCGCGATGGATCCGCTGCGGAAGCCGGTGACGACGACGGCGAGGAACGGTCCGATCGTGCAGCCGAGCGACGCGACAGCGTAGGAGGCCCCGAACAGCGCCATGGATCCGAATCGGCGGGTCACCGCCGGTCCGGTGCCGAGTTTCGGGCCGACGGTGGGTAGCTGACGGCCGGCCAGCAGCACCCCGCCGAGCGCCACCAGGACCAGCCCGATGGCGACGCTCACCCACGGCAGGTGCCGGGCGATCACGTCGGCGGCCGGTGCGGCCAGCAGGCCGAACACCCCGAACACGGCGACGAAGCCGACGGTCATGGCCGCGGTCAGCAGCAGCGCCCGGCCGACCGCGCGGGACCGTCCGCCGCCGTCGGAGCCGTCGAGAACGAGGAAGGACAGGTACGCGGGCAGCAGCGCGAACCCGCACGGGTTGACGGCGGCGAGCAGTCCGGCGGCGAGAGCGAGGGGGTAGGGGGCATCGAGCACCGGGGAGTCCTGTTCAGCCGGCCAGGGCGGCGACCCGGTCGCGCAGCGCCTGCGCGGTGAGTGCTCCCTTGTGGACGACCGTGCCGGCGCTGTCGAGGACGACGTAGTACTCCTGGGTGGTGACCTCGAAGCGCTTCCACACCTCGCCGTCGTCGTCGGCGAGGTTGACGAATCCGCCGATGCCCTGGTCGGCGACGAACCTGCGCATCGCCTCGTCGCCGCTGCCCAGTCCGGCGACACCGACCACCTGCACCCGGTCGCCGAAGTCGCGTTGTACGTCGGCGACGTGATCGGCTGCCGCCCGGCAGCGTGGGCACCACGCGGCCCAGAACCACAGCACCACCGGCTTGCCGGCCAGGGCGGCGGCGTCGAACCGCTGGCCGTCCACCGTCGTGGCGGTGAACGCCAGCGTCTGCGGCACCGCAGGGGCGGCCCCCGTGGTCGCCGACGTCGGCGGCGGAGATGCGGCGGTCGAGGCGGTCACCGCGGGTGGCGTGGTTGCGGCAGGAGTTCCCGGCTCGACATCTGTGCCGCACCCCGCCACCGCCAACACCCCGGCGATGACAACCGCGACCGTACGACCGACCCGATCCATCAAGAACCTCCAAGCGCAGGGGCCACCGGGATCAACCTAACCAGGCTGGCGGCCGACGGGCCCGCACCGGCGGCCGCCGTAAGGAACCTGCAAGATCTCGGATGCCCGGCTCGTCCCGGCCGGTGGCTACGCTGGCTCGGGTGGGATCAGGTGGAGGCCGGCGGTGACGCAGCGGGTGTTGGTGGTGGACGACGACAAGACCATCAGCGATGTGGTCTGCCGCTACCTGCAACACGCCGGCTACCAGGTCAGCCACGTGGGGGACGGCGCCGCCGCGCTGGCCGCCGTCGCGCGTCAGGCGCCGCATCTGGTCGTACTCGATCTGATGCTCCCCACGGTCAGCGGCCTGCAGGTGTGCCGCGAACTGCGGACCCGGCCGGAGGGGATACCCATCATCATGCTGACGGCCCTCGGCGACGAGGCCGACCGGGTCCTGGGTCTGGAGCTCGGCGCGGACGACTACCTGACCAAGCCTTTCTCGCCGCGCGAGCTGGTGCTGCGGGTGCGCTCGGTGCTGCGCCGCGCCGGGGGCGAGCCGGTACCGGACCGGCCGGAGCGACTCGTCGACGGTGACCTGGAGGTACGCACCGGCCCCCGGGTGGCCGTGCTGGGCGGGACCGAACTGGCGCTGACCCTGCGGGAGTTCGACCTGCTTGTCCACCTGATGCGGCATCCGTCCCGGGCGTTGACCCGGGCCGAACTGGTCGAACAGGTGTGGGGCTGGAACTTCGGCGACCACTCGACCGTGACCGTCCACGTGCGGCGGCTGCGGGAGAAGATCGAAATCGATCCGGCCGATCCACGGCGGATCGTCACGGTCTGGGGCGTCGGCTACCGGTACGAGCCGGTCGATGCGTGACCTGGCGCTGATCTTCACGATCGCGCTCGGGGCGGCGCTGGCCATCGGCCTCGCCGGGGCGCTGCTGCTGCGGCGGCTGCGCCGCCGCTCGATCACCGTGCACCTGTGCGTCCTGCTCGCCGTCACGGTGCTGGCGGTCGTCGGCGGCGTGGTCGCGGTCGCCGAGGCGATGTTCCTGTCCCCGCACGACCTGGAGGTGGTCCTGATCGCGGTCGCGGCGGCGGCCGTGGTCAGTCTCGCGGTCGGCGGACACATCGGTCGGCGACTGGCGGCCGCGGCGGTCTGGGCCGATCAGGCCCGCGAGCGGGAGCGGCACATCGAGAAGGGTCGCCGCGATCTCGTCGCCTGGGTCTCCCACGACCTGCGCACCCCGCTCGCCGGGCTGCGGGCGATGGCCGAGGCGCTGGAGGACGAGGTGGTCCGCGACCCGGAAACCGTCGGCGAGTACCACCGGCGGATCCGGATCGAAACCGACCGGATGACGCGGCTCGTCGACGACCTGTTCGAGCTGTCCCGGATCAACGCCGGGGCGCTCCGGCTGTCACTGACCGCCGTCGCCCTCGGCGAGGTGGTCTCGAACGCGCTGGCCAGCACCGCGCCGCTGGCCGCAGCCCGGCGGATCCGACTGGTCGCAGTCGAGTCCGGCTGGCCGACCGTGGCAGCCAGTGAACCGGAACTGGCCCGGGTGGTCGGCAACCTGCTGCTCAACGCGGTCCGCTACACCCCGGACGACGGCACGGTGCGGATCGAGGCCGGCCGCGAGCTCGACGCCGTCTGGCTCGCCGTGACGGACACCTGCGGCGGGATTCCGCCGGCGGACCTGCCCCGGCTCTTCGACGTGGCGTTCCGGGGCGAACCGGCGCGCACCCCCGGCCAGGGCACCGGAGGCGGCGGCGCCTCCGGAGGTCTCGGCCTGGCCATCGTGCACGGGCTGGTCGAGGCGCACGGCGGGCGTGTCGACGTGCACAACACCGCCGGTGGCTGCCGCTTCGTGGTCCGACTGTCCGCGGCCTGACAGCCATCCCTCCGGCGGCGCACTCGCCCGGCACCGCGAGGCCAAGGTCGTGCCCGGCTTTACAGACCCTCGGGTCCGGTGCCGTCGTGAAAGGTCGCTCGCCCGTGCCCGCCCCCGAGGTCCAGCACAACCCGATCCCACCCGGCACGCTCGATTCCCGTCGTGCCGTGGAACTGCGCGCCGGTGAACTCGGCGACCCCGCCACCGCAGCCGGTCAGGTCGAGACCGACCAGGGTGGCACCGGAGAGCCACAGGTGCATGCCCTCCCACCGTCCGGGCCGCAGCCTCGCCGCGAGAACCCGTTGCGCGGTCCCGCGGTCCTCGATCACCCGTTGCTGCGCGGCGGTCAGCGTCCCGCTCACGTCGAACAACAACGGCGTGCGCAGGTAGGCGCAGATCGCGTCCACCACCCGCTGTCGTTGCTCCGGGTGCTCGTCCCCGATCCCGGCCAGCGCCTGCGCGTCGGTGCGCACCGCCCAACTCGCCTCGGCGGTGAGCACCTGGTCGCGTACCGACCACCCCCAGGGCCAGGATCCCTCGTCGCCCGACCAGCGGGCATCGGTCAGGTCCACCGCGGGCGAGTCGAGGTGCACCGGCCCACCGAAACGTGCCTCCCGGAAGTCCGCCTCCGCCGCGAACCGGGCCTTGCCGAACCAGGCCGTATCGCCGAACGAGGCACCCCGGAACGCCACGGGTGCCGCGAACCGAGCCCCGTCACCGCCCTCCTCGTAGCACTGGTAATCCCCGACGACCACGGCGACCGGCCACACCGGGTCGGTCTCGTTGACCTCGTCCCAGGGCAGCGGCTCGATCTCCTCGACGGTGTCCCAGGCGTCGTCGTCCTCCCAGAGTTCCTCCTCACCCCGCCCGAACCAGGCCATGGCGTGGAACTCCGCCCCCGCGAAGGACGTCACCGCGCGGAACCGGGTCCGCCCGAACACCGCGGTCGCGTGAAATCGAGCCCGCTGAAACCGCGCCTCGCCCTCGAACACCGCCCGCGCGAAGACGGCCTCGCCCTCGAACTCGGCCCCGGCGAACGAGGTGCTGCCCAGGAACCGGGTGTCGGCGAAGTTGACCGCGCCGAACCGCCCGCCGCCAAAGTCCGCGTCCGTCACTACCGTCCCGGAAAGATCCAGGTCGACCCCGGCCATGCCGGCCAGGGACCGAACCGCCGTCCGGCGCCGATCGGCGTTACCGTCACCACTCCGCAGGTACGCACACAGCGCCGCGGCCCGTTCCTGATCCGTCGCACTCACCGGGCGCAGCCTAGTGAGCCGGCGTGCCGGACGGTGGCCCGGACCGGTGCTGCTGGCCGCCGTCGTGGATCCCGTTGACCGTCTCTTTGCGATTACTTAGAGCGACCGGCAATAGGGCGGTGGAGGCGAGGCGGGTCCTGGCCGAGGGTGGCAAGGCGGAGGAGGAGGCCATGCCGGTGTTGCATGGCCGACG
>NZ_JBFBAO010000142.1:0-15528 GCF_040682255.1 Micromonospora sp. NPDC051296
AAGCGGTTGACCGCACGGCTGCGGGCGGCGGCTGGCGCGGCGGTCGCCGACGGTGGACGCACGGTGCTGCAGTCGGCGCGGGATCACGAAATGTCGTGGCCGGTGGTCGCCGCCGCGTTCGCCGCGCATGCCGCTGCGGTGCTGCCCGTCCAGCCGCAACGTCGAGGCGTTGGGCATCGACGAGATCCGGGCCAAATCATCCGGCGCGAGAGCGCCGCCGGTTCCATTTGGGGAACAATGCTGAATAGCGCATCAGAACAGCATGGATCAGCCAACGACAACTAAAATATAGGCGGGCCACAACGCCATTCGGCCGACCCGTCGGTAACGCTGCCCGATGCACCACCCACATTCGATGCACCTGCTGCTAAGGCGCTGCTTCGGCTGCTGCTGAAGGTCCGCGACCGGCGCAGAGAGCTAAAGACGCCTAACACAATTGAGCCTTTGTGAACACGCATCAACTCATCGGACGCTCGTGCTACTCGCATGCTTCGCTTTTTACGGGCGAGTCTCTACGGAAGATAATCAGGACCCAGAGTCTTCCTACAACTGGCAGTGTCGTTAGATCAGGGTCATTGCGTAGTGGGGTAGCTGCTGGTCACGGTGGCGATGAGGTCGTGGGGGCGGCGGTTGGCGCGGCGGGTGGCTCTAGCGATGTTGGTGGCGCCGTTGCCGCGATGAAATCCGATCGCGGTGTTGCGCAGGGTAGCTGCGACGGCGGGCAGAGCCGAAGCAAAGTCAGTTGATCATGGCCGGGATGCGTTGAGCAGGGCGGGGATGAGCATCTTGTCGGCGTGGTGACGTTCCATGACCTGCTTGATCCTGGAGTGTCCGGCAAGCCGGATCAGGGCGATCGAGAGGTTGCGCAGGGCGGCCATGGTGTGGGCGACGTTGCCGAGCCAGGCGTGGTGGGTGTCCTCGCCGAACAGGACGTCCCGCACCCAGTGGATCTTGTTTTCGATCCACCAGTGGGTGCGTACGTGGGCGGCGATCTGGGCTGCCGTGCTGGTCAGGCTGGTGATTCCGTGGACGATCTGCTTGCTGACGCGTTGGCCGTCGGGGGCGTACACGTCGCGGCGGAGCCGGAAGACCACGGCCGCGCGGGGGAAGTCGATGCCTGTGGCGGGTGCGATCCAGATGGTGCGGGTGATCCGGTGGCCGCTGCGGCGTTCGGTGTCGGTGTGGGCGCTGGTCGCCGCTGTCGCCGCTGGTAGCCGGCTGGTGATCGCGGCCAGCAGGCCGGGCCTGTCGCCTTTCACAGTGAACACGTAGTCCGCGCCTCGTTGCCGCAGGTATGCGGCGGTGCCGCTGCTGGGATGCGCGGCGTCCGCGGTGACCACCATGCCGGTGATGTCGATCGGGTCGAGCAGGGCGTTGATCTGGGTGACCTCGGTGGTGTCGGCCGGGACCTGGATCTGGGCGATGACCACTGCGGTGTCATGCCGCATCGCGGAGAACAACTGCACGTCGATGCCGGTGCCGCCGCCCGAGTGCCGGACGGTCTTGCCGTCCAGCGACAGCCCGACCTCGGCGGGATCGTCGAGCCGTTCGGCCAGCCAGGCGCAGACGAGGCGGTCCACCACCGCCGCGTCGACCACCTCGACCAACCGGCGCAGCGTGTCCCGACCCGGCGCGATCCGGAACCCGAGCACCGGATGCCGACGGGCACCCGCCGCGGCCAGCAACGGCTGCGGCAACTCGGCCACCCGGTCTGCGGCCTGCCGGAAGTTCCGCGCTCCGCACAACAGCGCCAGCGTCACCACGGTCAACACCGCCGCGAGCCGATGACGCACGCCCCGTGCCTTACGCGGATCGTTGACCTGCCCGAACAGGGCCGCCAGCGCGGCTACCTGCACGGTGTCGACCTCCCCACCCTCATCCCTGACGACACCGACGACAGCATGGGAGACTGACACGAGCGGCCTTTCTTTGCAGACGACGACTGGCGTGAAGAACCTTCATCGTCTACTTGGGAAGGCCGCGCCCGTTGACCGCCCCTGGGCCGAGCCGCGAGATACCTGCCTCATCAGGCCAAACGAAGATCAACTAACTTTGCTTTGGCTCTGCCGACGACCCCTTGACCCAGGGGCAATTGCATAGTTGGCCAGCGGGCCGTTGACCAGGAGTTTCGGGACGAGTTCGGCCTCTGTGGAGGCGCAAGAAGCGGGTGAGGCCGCATCGGTGATCATGGAGTTGCGACGCTTCACGACTCCGAGGAAGACCCCTCCCGCCGATGGCATCATCTCTCATCCCTGCACTGGCCGTAGCAGCACCCGCCTCCATCGCCGAGGCCGCGCCAGTCACCGACGGTGAACACGGCGGGCTGCTGCACGCGCTCGCCGCTGTTCCTGATCCACGCGACCCACGAGGCGTCCGTTACCCGCTGACCCCGCTACTGGCGGTGGCGGTCTGTGCCGTCATGGCCGGGGCGTCGTCGTTCGCCGCGATCACGGATTGGCTGCACGACCTGGACAAACAAGCCCGGGACCAGCTCGGGTTCACCGCAGGGGTGCCGGTCGGCAGCACTGTCTGGCGGCTGCTGACGCGCCTGGACGACACGCTGCTCGGCACCGTCCTGGCCGGCTGGCTGCGTACCCGCACTCCCGTCGCAGTGACCAGGCCGAAGCGGTACCGCACGGTGATCGCCATCGACGGCAAGACACTGCGCGGCGCCCGCACCAGCGACGGCCGTCAAGTGCATCTGCTGTCCGCCCTGGACACCACCACCGGGATCGTGCTCGCCCAGGTCAACGTGGACACCAAGAGCAACGAGATCACGTCGTTCGCGCCGCTGCTCGACGCTGTCGAACAGGTGCTCGGCTTCCTGACCGGGGTGCTGTTCATCGCCGATGCCCTGCACACCCAGACCGGTCACGCCGACGAGGTCACCGCCCGCCGAGCGCACCTGCTCGTCCAGGTAAAGGCCAACCAGCCGACCCTGTTCAAGCAACTCAAACGGCTGCCCTGGGCGCAGTCCCGGTCGGTGACCGGACCCGCGACCGTGGTCACGGCCGCCGTGAGACCCGCACCGTCAAAGCCGTCACCGTCGCCACACCCGGCGGCATCGCCTTCCCACACGCCCAACAGGCCGTGCGCATCACCCGAACCCGCATCATCGCTGGCAGGACCAGCCGCGAGACCGCCTACCCGACCGTGTCACTACCCGCCGGCCAAGCCCAGCCGGTCGACCTGCAGAACTGGATCCGCCGACACTGGCAGATCGAAAACACAATCCATCACGTACGCGACGTGACGTTCCGTGAAGACCTCCACCAGGCCCGGACAGGCAACGGACCCGCCATCATCGCAACGCTACGTAACACCGCGATCGGCTGGCACCGCACCACCGGCGCGACCAACATCGCCCGAGCCACCCGCCAAGCCAACCGCCGATCAAACGACCTGATCACCGCCGTGACCAGCAGTTACCCGACAACGCAATAGCCCTGCCCGGGTGCCAGGGCTCCGGCAAGGACTCTGTTGGCTAACTCGTTGTAGCGGGCGGTTGCTTGACCCTTGGCGGCGGCCGTATGTCCTGTATGGAATACGGTGCCCGATGTCGATGAGGCCCAGGGTGTCGGTGGAGATCCTTACGCAAACCGTGGCGGTGGTTCGGATGGCATGTCCGGGTGGTACCCGGGTGACCCGGGTCCAGGACGCGCTCGGGCCGATGGATTTCCATCGGCTGGCGCGACCACGACGACCCGCAACGCACCGGCGCCCCCACAGCCCTCAACCTCCTGCGCCACCCCGGCCACACCGAGACATACCACCGAACGCCCTTGAACTGGCTGTCGTGGACGGCCTACTCCGTCATCGCCGCCGGACCACAACGCACCATCGCTACCCTGGGCAACGGCAAGTGCGGCATCGGTCACACCACCGCAGCGTCCGCCGCCGTAATCCTGACCGACGGCACCATCCTGGCCGACAGCGCGGACTCCCCGTCCCTGATCGGGCTACGGATCTGGCTACAACAAGGGAACAGGCAGGTCGGCCCGGCCCCACCTGGTTCAAGACAAGCCTCGTACCCAACGACGACAACGACGTACCAGGCTGGGACCCACAGATCATGGAGCCCGGCAACACTTGACGCCACCCGCTCATGGTCGAACCCGTGCGCGTCTACAGGCCCTCGCGTTGGCGCGGAGGGCACCTCACACCATGGCCGGTAGCCGGTGGTGGACGGGTCACCCACACCTAACTCGACAGCCGTGGCCTCATCACCACCGCCGCCGAGGGCTACCAGGCGATGTTGGCCCCGGCGTAGGTGCGGGTCATCGGCGATCAGGGCACTACGCAGGCCCGCGCCAGCCGTGCCAGCAGTGGGACTGGCGCCCTGCTGCCGGGGCGCCCTGCTGCCGGGCAGCGTGCAGCCGAGGGCCTCGTCCGCCCGTATGGGCCGGCGGGGGCCTTTCGTCGTCTACGGGCTCGCCGATCCGTCACACCACCGCGCCTGGATCGCGAAACGCGACTGGGGGTCTGCTCGGTATTGGTACAAACGGCAGAATCCCCCACATCGACGGCCATGGGAGCCACATGCCGATCCACAGGCAGCACGTCACCGCACGGCAGCGCATGTCCGAACTGGCCGTCGCGCTCATCGTGCTGGCCGCCTTCGGCCCGTACCTGGTGCCGGGCGTCAGGACCGAGCAGCTCGCCGTGTGCGCAGTCGCCGGGCTCGCCGTGTTGGCCGGCGGCGCCCGGTAACTACGCGCCGCCCCGCCGCGGCTGGTGCTCCTCGCCGGGCTGCTGGCCACCTACACCACGATTGCTGCTGCCTCCGCGATCGGAAGCACCGGGCAGCTCAGCGGCCACGGTCAGGTCGGCTGGCTGGCCGGCCTCGACAACCTGTTCCTGCCGCTGATCGTCCTCACCGCCGGCTACCTGCTCGCCGTCGACGTCGATGTCGACCGGCATCGGCTCGTCCGGGTCGCCGCAGCTACTCTCGTCGCCGCCCTGGTCGCCAACGCCGCCGTCGCCTACCTGTCGCTGATGGCCTCCCCGGGCGCGTACGACGACTTGCTGTCGCTGTGGTGGACCGGGGACACGGGGGTCAGCACTGCGGAGCGGGCCGCCACGATGGGCCGCCACTCCGGGATCTTCAACCAGCCGGCCGAGGCGGGAATCATGTATTCGGTGGGGCTGGTCGCGGCCGTGTGCGTGCTGCGGCGCCGCCCGGTGCTGCTCGCCGCCGCCGGGGTCGCCATCGCCGTCGGCGGTCTCCTCACCGCCTCCAAGATTTTCCTGCTGGTCGGCCTGCCGCTGGCGGCGTGGCAGACGTGGGTCGGGTCGTCGTGGCGCACCCGCGCCGGGTCGGTGCTCGCCGTGGCCGCCGTGTTCGCCCTGTACGGCCACCAGGCCCGGCAGCCGGACACGCAGATCGGCGGGTCGCTGCTCGACGCGTGGCTCAACCCCGGCGACAGGCAGGGCAGCATCCTGTCGTACTACTCGGCGTCCCGATTCGGCGAGAACTCGACGCTCGCCGACGCGGCGGACGTGGTGCTCGCCCACGCGCCGTGGTTCGGGTTCGGCTTGGGCGGCGTCAGGATCCCTTACGACTCGTCGTGGGTGGAGGCGCTGGTGATGGCCGGCATCGTCGGGGTCGCGCTCCAAGCCGCGATTTTCGCCGCCCTCGTCTGGTGCTGGCTGGACGCCCGCCGTCGCATCGACCCGGCCGTGGCGCGGTTCGGCGCTGGCCTGCTCGTCATCGTCACGGCCGGATCACTCGGCCTGCCCACGCTGACCTCGAACCGGGTCACCACGGTCGTGTGGCTGCTGGTCGCGCTGTTGCTGGTGTCCCCGCCAGCACCCCGATGGCGGGCCGTCCCGCCGCCCGACCGGGCCGCCCCCGATCGGCTGCTCGCCGCAGCGCGCTGAGGTCAGCGGGGCCGCGTCCCGGTCCATGGGGCGGGGATGAAGACCGGTGTCCCGACGAGCGCCAGGTACGCGGCGGCTGTCCCCCGCGCCTCGCAGCCGTTGACTCGGCAGTTCGGGCACGGGTCCGGCGAGTGGTCGGCGATGATCGCCCGCGGCCAACACGGTGCGACATGTGGATCCGCAGCGGCGGCCAGGCATGGCTGGTTCCCGACTGGGTCGCGGCGGTCTGGGCAGCGACAATGGGTCCCGCTCTGTCAGCGGACGCGAGGGTTGCAGCTCACGAGGTGCGCTGATCTTGGAGGCTCCGCGCGACCAGAACCATCAGTAGGCGAGAGTATGGCGTAGTTCTTCAGCGAGCGGCGGGACACGGCCGGTGCCCACGAGCGGAACAACGCGCGGAAGTACTTCCCGTGTCTGTCCAGGAGGGTCGGATCCTGCTCGATTACATCGAGCTCGTTGACGAGGCTCAGATCGATGAACGGCGTCAGCTGATCGGCGTCGAGCCGGATGACGTGGCCGGTGAAGCGGTTGGTGACCTCGCCGGTGGTCGCGAGCCCATGCCAACTGCGTTTGCGGTCGCATGCGGCGTACAGGTAGACCAGGGTCTCCGCGGCTTCGCAGATGAGATTCTGTAGCGTCGCGCGATCCTTCCAGTCGAGTAGGGCGAGGTCGAAGCCGTCGATGCCGTAGGCGGCGTGGGTGAGGCCGGCTGACTGCACGTCGGCTCCGTAACCCAGGTCGGCGAGGCGTCCCTGGACCCGACACAGGTGGGCGTAGAGGGTTCCACCGGGATGTTGGACAGTCTCGGTTCCGCGTTGACGCAGCCACGCCCGCACATCGACATCGGTGCTCACGCTTTCACGGTAGGCGGATGCGCAGGGTCTGGTGGCCCCGAAGCGTGCGCAGTTGGTCACACGCCGGTCGGCTTTCGGCCGACGGTCACGTCCTACCGACTTGCAGGGGCTTGGAGCACAGCACGTCCGGCAGTGGCAGGTAGCCGAGTGCCTGCCAGAACTGCAGCCCGGCGGTGTTGTCCGGCATGACGAGCAGGTTCACCCTCGGGCAGTTCAACTGCCGGAAGCGGCTCTCAAGTTCATCCACCAGCCGGGTGGCGATGCCCTTCCGACGGTGGGCAGGATGCACGGCGAGTCGCAGGATCCAGCCCCGCCGCCCGTCATAGGTTCCCATGATCACGGCCGCCACCGCGCCACCCAGCTCGGCAACCAGGAACAGCTCAGGGTCGCGGGTCAGCTTGGCTTCCAGCTCCGCGCGGGGCAGGACATCACGATCGGCCGCTATCCACACCGCGGCGACAGCGTCGTAGTCGCTCCATTGGAACTGGCGGATGTGAATCACCACCTTTCTCCTTGCCCCGCGCCGTGTTGACGCGGTTTGCTCATCGACATGGCCCGCATCGCATACGACCACACGGACGCGAGCGCGTACGCATCGACCCGACACCTCGGCGACGAGGAAGCCGGCGAGTGGCGGGCCGCCGTCACCAGGCACCTCGACCCGCAACCGGGCATGCGGTTGCTGGATCTCGGCGCCGGCACGGGCAACTGGGCCAAAGCGTTCACCTCCTGGTTCCCCGGCATCGAAGTGACCGCAGTCGACCCGTCAACGGCAATGCGTGAACGTTCGGTATACCAACCCGTCGTCGCTGGCGACGACGCCGACATCCCACTGCCCGACGCAAGCATCGACGCCGCCTGGATCTCCACCGTCATCCACCACGTGCCCGACCTGACCGCCGCGGCACGCGAACTACGCCGTGTCCTGCGCCCCGACGCGCCCGTGCTGATCCGGTCGGCGTTCGCCGGCCGGCACGAGGCGATCACCCTGTTCCGCTACTTCCCCGAGGCGATCCGGGTCCTGGACACCTACCCCAGCGTCGCCCAGGTCGAAGCCGCCTTCGCAGGCGAAGGATTCTCCACCGTCAGCCTGGAGCAAGTCCCGCAGATCACCGCCGCATCGCTACACGAAGCGGCGACCACCCTGCGCCGCGAGGCACACACCCTCCTGCAACTGATCACCGACGACGAGTACGACGCTGGCGTACGCCGCCTGCACCAAGCAGCGCTCACCGAAACCGGACCGGTGATCGACGCCATAGACCTACTCGTCCTACGCAGAGAATGATCCCCAGCCGGCGCGCAGGCGCGGCCGTAGCTAAACCCGGCCGCCGTCTCGCCGCCCGCGACCTGGTCGGCAACATAGCAACGAGCGTTGCGGCATCGCTGCCATTCATGACTGCATCGGCGGGATGCACGAAAGCTGCCGGGACACACACCGACCAGCACGCGGACGGGCCGCCGGATGACCGGCGACCCGTTCCGGTTGGTCGTTCACCGAGCAGCCCAGCGACCCGCCGGTCCCGCGCCGGGCGGCCGGCGCGGGACCACGGGTACCGGCGGGTCAGTTCGCGCAGACGGCGTACGCACGGACCTTCCAGTTGCTGCTGAAGCCGTCCTCGTCCTCCATGGCGCGGACGGTGACGACGGTCGAGGTCGTGGCCCGCATCTCGGTCAGGCGCACCTGGCCGTCGCCGCCGAGGATCTCGCCGCCCACCCCGTGCACGCGCGTGCCCGGGGGGCAGGTGGCGGTGACCGACTGGATGGAGGCGGAACTGTAGACGCTGTCGTTGATCACACGCTGCTCGCCGGGCAGCGGGTCGGCGCAGATCGCGGTGGCGTCCAGCCACCAGGTGCCGGTGAAGCCGGTGCCGTCCTCTTCACCCGCCACCACGACGCTGTTCTGGTTGATGCGCAGATCCTCGAGGACGACTTCGCTGTTCGACGCTCCGACGACCGCGCCACCGACCCCGATGGCGTGCTTGCCGGCCGGGCAGGACTTCTCGAACCAGTTCGACGTGCCGAAGCTGGGCGTCGAGCTGCCGGACACGGTCACCAGGCCCGCGGGCGGCGTGGCGCATACCGCGCTCGCCGTGACCGCCCAGTTGCCGGCGACGCCGTTCTCGTCCTCCCGGCCGGTCACCGAGTACGCGTCCCCGCCGATCAGCGGCCGCATGATGTCCATGCCGACCTGACCGAGGCCGGAACCGGTGATGGCGCCGCCACCGCCGATGACCTTGGTGCCGGCCGGGCAGGTCGCGCTCTGCGACTTCGCGACGCTGTTGCTGGGGCCGGTCGTCGTCTTGATGCTCAGGCCGGGGACCGCCGCCACCGGTCCGGTGAGGGCCAGTTGGCCGAGCACGAGCGCGCTCAGCCCGGCCCCGCCGACGGCGGCCATCCGACGCGACCACGGGTTCCGGTTCGATCCTTCTCGCATGGTGTCTTCCTTACGTGAGGCCGTTCGGCTGCGATTGACACCGGTAGGAGCGCCGTCGGGTCGGGATGCCAACAGAAAGCTCGAAGAAAAAGATTCTGCGGTTCTACTTGACCGGTCGACGAGCAGCGGGAGACACGGATGGACGCGGCGGCGCGGGACGACACCGCACTGGTCGAGGCGGTGCGCCGCGGTGAGCGGGCCGGGCTGGAGGGCATGTACCGGCGGTACGCCGACCGGCTGTACACGTACGCTCGGACGATGGTGCGCGAGCCGGAGGCCGCCGCGGACGCCGTCCACGACGCGTTCCTCACCGCCAGCCAGCGCATCAGCCAGCTCCGGGAGCCCGATCGGCTACGCTCCTGGCTGTACGCGATCGTGCGCAACGAATGTCTCCGGCAGCTCCGGGAGCGGTCCCGCTCCCTGCCGCTGGACGAGGCCGGCGAGCCGGTGGCCGACGCCACCGACCCGGCCACGGGCGTCAACGCCGAGCAGGTACGCGCACTGGTGCACACCGCGGTCGCCGCGCTGAACCCGGGCGACCGGGAGGTGGTCCACCTGGCCATCCGCCACGACCTGTCGACCGTCGACATCGGCGCGGCCCTCGGGGTGCCCGCCAACCACGCGCACGCCCGCCTGTCGCGCGCCCGTTCGCAACTCGAACGAGCGCTGGGGGCGCTGCTGGTGGCCCGCACCGGAGCCCGGGACTGCCCGACCCTCGCCGGCCTGATCGACGGCTGGCAGGGCCGACTCACCCCGACCCTGCGCAAGCGGGTCTCGCGGCACATCGACGGCTGCGCGGTGTGTGGGCTGCTCCGGCGGGAACACCTCAGCCCGGCCGCCCTGCTGTCGGCGTACACGGCACCGGCCTTCCTGGCCGTCGCCGACACGGTGTGGCCGAGACTGGCAGAGGTCTACGCGACCGATGTCCTGGCCGATCCGGCGGGTACGTTCACGGCCGGCCCGGCCGCCGACCAAGCGCTGGCGGTCGACGAACCATCCGGGTCGGGAAACGCTGGCCCGGCGACCGAGCGGGCGCCGGTAGCCGACGAACCATCCGGGTCGGGAGTCGCCGGGCCGGCGGCTGGTACGGGCGAAGGGCCCACGCCGACGGACGGCGAGGCGCAGGCCGCGGAAGGTGCGGCGGTCGTGCCGGAAGGTGCGGCGGTGGCCTCGGACGGTGCGGCGGTGCCGCGTGATGCGGCGCACGCGGTGTGGGCGACCTCGTCGGCGAAGCGCGACCGTCGCCGTCGGCGGCTGGCCGGGGCGACAGCCCTGCTGACCCTTCTCGCCGCGATCGGCACCTGGGCACTGCTATCGGAACGCCCGACCGCCGCGCGGGACGGGTCCGGCAAACCGGCGTACGAGACGCTCGAATCACCGGCCGGCAAGGTGACACCCAGCTCCGCGCCGCCGTCCGCCGCGGCCACGGTAGCCGGCACGCTGACTGCCGATCCACCACCGACCGCTGCCGCCGCTCCGACGTCCAGGACCGGGATCGTGCCGGCGGACGGCGCCGGAGCCACCCGGACCGATGCGCCCAGGGCCGTCGTGCCCGGTAGCGCCGCACCGGCACCGACCGTGGCACCGACCGTGGCACCGACCAGACCTCCGACCGCGCCCCGGCCGACGGCCGCAACGCAGATCGCCGCGCCGTTCACGGTCTCCGCCACCGCGCACGTACGGTGCGGCTCGGACACGTACAGCCTCGTGGTGCAGGCCACCGGCAGTGCCGCACTCGGCGGCGCCGAGGTTCGCTGGACACCCACCGGGGGCAGGACGTCGGCCCGGGCCCTGACGGTGGACGGATCGGCCGCGCGGGCGACCGTCGGGCAGTTGCGCGCGCCGGCGCTGACCTGGTCGGTGCGGGCGACGGCGGTGGACGGCCGCACAGCGCAGAGCCCGAGCTACCCGGTCACCGACCCTTGCGTCCGGCCGGGATAGCCCGGACGGCCGTGGGTGGTCTGCGGCGCAGGTTAAAGAGGCTGGCGGCGGTCAGGTCGAGGCGCTGCGTTGCGCGTTGGCAGGATCGAGGCAGGACGCGGGCTGCCGCCGCGCAGATGGACGGACTGCTTCAACTCGCGTTCGCCGTCGGCGCGGCCATCGGATTAACAGGTCGAGGTCGGTTGCTCGGGAACGCGGCCACCGCCAGCGGCGGCCGACTGGACCAGGGTGCGGTGTGGCGGCTGCTGCGCCGCCACGCCCGCGCCGCCGGTGTCCCGGTCACCCTGAGGGCCCACGTGCTGCGGCGCACCTGCGGCACCCGCTCCCGGAACGCCGAGGCGAGCCTCAAAAACGTCCAGAACCAACTCGGCCACGCCACCGCCCGCACCACCCGCCGCTACGACCACAGTGCGCCCGACTCGACCGCGCCGCCACCCCGCAATCTCCGCTTCGTCGCGTTCGACCGCGCGTCGGGCGGCCGCCAAACCGCCCGAGGGAGGGCTCCGCCGATCATTGCCGGCATTGGCATCAGGCACCCGCTGACGTAACGTACTCACACGATTCCATTGAGTCAGCGACCGTTCGAGCGTCCCCACCGGGTAGACCGGATGAGCAAGGTGGCCGCGGCATGGACAATGGCAAGCACAACCCTAGTTGCGAGACAGCCCAGCAACATCGCTGCCGTTGCACCGAGTGCGGCGGCTCCCAACACGGCGTGCAGGGCTGGCTGGACCAGGCCAGCCACGATCACCACTTCCGCCAGAGAAAGCGGGAGCAATTCGAGAGCGGACTGGTCTGTACGAAGCACCACCCGCCGCGCTTGGAGCAGAGCCGTGGCAACCAGGAGATCCTCACCGACCTTGCACGCGTCGACGTCGCGGACTGGCTCGCTGTCCCGCCGTCTGCCGGCCCCGAGCACGGCGAGCCACACCCGTCGCCTGACCGACAGGTGACGGCACTCGCCGACCTGATGACGCGTGGAGCCTGGCGGGAGATCGCCGCGGAACTCAACCGCGCCACTCCGGACGCCACCAGCGTCAAGCGCGAGCTCACCAACCACGGATGGTGCGACCTCTTCATCGCGTTGGTTCGGGCGATCGAGGCAACCCGACATGGGTTCAACAGCATCCCCGACAAGGTCAAGGGCATGCTCCTGGGATCGGCCATGCAGGCCAACCGCCCACACGTCACCGAGGCCGTCGTCGACCTGATCGTCGACAAGACATGGCACGGGTTCCAGGCCGCGGCATTCGCGGGCGCTCCCCTGCTCGACCTCATCTCCAACGAAGAAGCTCTACGCGCACTACGGATCCTCGCGGTGTTCATCTGCCCCGCACCAGCGCAACACCCAGCGGTACGCCAACACGCCCTGAAACCGCTCGGAGACGACGCCACCAAGATCCTCACCGACCAGACCAGAACCAGACTTGCCGAACTCTTCGCCGATTGGCAATCCGAGGGTGGCCAGCAGACCGAGTAGCGCGGGCAAGGACGCATTGCGCGCTTGGACGCACGCGCGCTGGTAGCCAACTACAAGTCCCGACACCCCGGCGACCACAACCAGCCACGGATTTTGCCGCGGAGCACCGGTACGCCACCTGCCGGCTGCCGTCTCCTCTACCTCCCACGGTCAGGCAAGCTGGCGGCACTGGCACACACCCCCAAGCCGTCCTAGGACATCAGCTTAGGTGCACACCGGCGGGCGGGGCGACGGGCGAGGCGGCCGACCGACGAGCACCCACCCCGCAGAAAGATCTGGCCGATGACAGGACGTTGAGACATCGACGTTCGCGCCGGCCGGCCACGGTCGCTCGCCAGGACGCCATGTAGAGAATTCTTGACATCATGTCTGCGCTGCTTTACCTTGAGCATGTTAAAGTTTCTATACATGGGGGGTGGGGCATGTCCTCCGAAGAGAAACGTTCGTGGATCTACGTCGTGGTCAGCGTCGGCGTCGCCGCGGTCTACTTCGTCACGGTCCTGTCGAAGGTACCGGGCGCGGACGTCGCGCGGATCGCCTACGTGCGGCCGATGCTCATTGCCATCGGTGCCGGGATCGGCCTGGGCATCGTCGCCAGCATCGCAGCCGCTATCGCCTCGCCGAAGGAGGCCGGCCGGACCGACGAGCGCGACCGGCAGATCCACCGGCTGGGCGAGTACGTCGGGTTCTACGTCATGAGCATCGCCGCAATCGTCCCGCTCGCCCTGGCCATGGCGCAGGCCGCCCACTTCTGGATCGCCAACGCGCTGTACCTGGCGTTCGTCCTGGCCGCACTCGCCGCGTCGATCGCGAAGATCGTCTTGTACCGCCGGGGCTTCTAACCCCGCTCGAACCGACGAAAGTCACGAACTCGATCCGGGCCCTGCGGTTTGCGAACGGCGCGATGACGCAGGCGCAGCTGGCCGAACGCGTCGGGGTAACCCGGCAGAACATCATCGCCATCGAGCAGGGCCGCTACTCGCCGTCGCTGGAGATGGCCTCCCAGATCGCCCGCATCTTCACCGTGCCACTCGACGACGTCTTCTCCTACCCCCGACTCCGAGGACTAACCACCCACCACCGCACTCGGCGCGCGAGGAGATCGCCTCGTGGGCCTGGCCTGTCACGCCCGAAACCAAGGAGGAAGCCGTGCACGCCCCTCAACGCCTCGCCCGTATCGCGGGACTGCTCTACCTCTTCGTCGGCATCGGCGGCGCCTTTGCCGAGATCGTGCGCGTCACGGTGTACAAGGCCGGCGATGCCGCCACGACCGCGGAGAACGTCGCGACTCATGCCGGCCTCGTTCGGGCCAGCGTGGTGGCCGACCTCGTCACTACCGTGACCGGGTTGTTGACGGCGATGGCCCTGTACCTGCTGCTCAAACACGTGCACGCCAGCGCCGCCCGGGCGATGGTGGCCTTCCTGGCGGTCGCTGCCGCCATGATGGCCCTCAATCTGGCTCACCAGTTCCAGGCGCTGCAGGTGAGCGACGCCGCCTACACGGGCGCCTTCGGCGCGCAGGGATCCGACGCACTGGTGCTGCTCATGCTCGATCTGCACCACCACGGGTACCTGATGACGCAGATCTTCTTTGGCCTGTGGCTGCTGCCGATGGGCTACCTCGTCTACCGGTCGGGCATGATCCCGCGCGTGATCGGCGTTCTGCTCATGGTTGGCTGCTTCGGCTACCTCGTCGACACGTTCGCCCGGTTCACCGCCCCTGACCTGGGCGCGGCGCTGAGCCCCTTTGTCGTCGCCCCGGCCGCCATCGCGGAGGTGTCGATGATCCTCTGGCTGCTTGTGAAAGGCGTCAAGGCCCCGCAGCGCGAGCGTCCCGTCGCCGTCGTTGCCGCGTGACCCTGACCGCGAAAGCGCCGCTGTGGCCGGCCGACCCGGCTCGGGTGCGCCGGCGCAGGAGCCACACTCCGGTCGTGGCGAACAGCAGCGTGTTGCCGAGGCCGCGCCGCCCCGGCGAGGGTGGCGGGACGGCGTGAAATGGGGCGGCGCCCACTCCGAGGGGTGCGGCTGACCGTTGGATTTCCAGCGGATGCCGTGGTCGCTCGGGTACGGCTCACGGTGGTCGCAGATGTCGGCCAGGATTGCGCGAGGGTTGTCGGAGGCCAGAGATTGGCCGTTGACACTGGTAGAGCGCCCAACCGGCCTGGCCGCATAGCTCACCACTGACAAACCCCAGGGAGCGTCAAGCATGACCATCATCGACAAGATCGCCTGGATCCGCCTTGAGAACGGCGCGGTCCTCAGCTCCCGATCACGCGGCAAGGACGTCTACTACATCCCGGGCGGCAAACGAGAACCAGGCGAAGGCGACATCGACACCCTCGTCCGCGAGATCCAGGAAGAACTCACCGTGACCATCGCCCCCGACACCGCCGAGCACGTCGGCACCTTCTACGCCCAAGCCCATGGTCAGCCCGACGGGACGATGGTCCGCATGACCTGCTACACCGCCGACTGCCAAGGCGTCCTGCAGCCCAACAACGAGATCGAGGAGATTGTCTGGCTCACCCACGCCGACCGCCACCGGGTCTCCCCAGTCGATCAGATCATCTTCGATCACCTACACGAGACCGCGCGCCTGCGCTGAGAAGACGTCAACACCCGTCCGCAACCATTGGCAGTTCCTCGGCCACGGGGACGCTGCGGTTCCGATGTCGGACAGGCAGCAGCCAGTCAGCGGCCGCCGTGCGCCCGTCGGGACCGCCCACCGCCTCGGTCATCCGCTTGGCATGCGGCAACGCGGAGGCAGAGGCATCGATGGTTTCCTCGCCTCCGTCCGCGAGGGGTGGCAGGCGTACCTCGTCGGCCGGAAGCCGTGGACCCAGCCGCGGTCGAACCGGCGCCGGCGAGCGGGAGTCGCCAGTGAACGCACGGTGGTGCCCCGGCGCGCGGGCGGCGGGCCCCACCGGGGTAACAAC
>NZ_JBFBAO010000143.1:0-15512 GCF_040682255.1 Micromonospora sp. NPDC051296
TACGGATCCACCGACGTGCTCACCGGGGTGTCGTTCACCGCGCGGCGGGGCGAGGTGCTGGTTCTGCTCGGCCCGAACGGTGCCGGCAAGACGACCACCATCGAGATCCTCGAGGGCTTCCGGATGCGGTCCGCCGGACGGGTCGAGGTGTTGGGGACGGACCCCGCGCGTGGCGACGAGCGGTGGCGCGCCCGGCTCGGCGTGGTGCTCCAGTCCTGGCGCGACCACAGCCGGTGGCGGGTACGGGAACTCCTGACCCACCTCGGCGCCTTCTACGCGCCCTACTCGACGGACCGGATCCGTCGGCCGTGGGACGTCGACGAGCTGATCGAGGTGGTCGGGCTGGCCGAGCACGTCGACAAGCGGGTCGGTCAGCTCTCCGGCGGGCAGCGTCGCCGGGTGGACGTGGCGATCGGCATCGTCGGCCGGCCGGAGGTTCTCTTCCTCGACGAGCCGACCGCCGGCTTCGATCCGGCCGCCCGGCGCGAGTTCCACGACCTGGTGCACCGGCTCACCGACATCGACGACACCACGATCCTGCTCACCACCCACGACCTGGACGAGGCGGAGAAGCTGGCCGACCGGATCCTCATCCTGGCCGGTGGCCGGATCATCGCCAGCGGTTCCGCCGACGAGCTGTCCCGCCGGATCTCCGTCGATGCCGAGGTGCGGTGGAGCCGGGGCGGGGCCCGATTCGTCCACTCCACCAGCGACGCGACCGCGTTCGTCCGGGAGCTGTTCGCGCAGCACGGCGAGGAGATCGCCGACCTTGAGGTGCGTCGGGCCAGCCTGGAGGACACCTACATGGCTCTGGTTCACGAGTACGAGTCCGGGCGCGCCGGCCGCGCCGCCCGCGCCTTCGAGGAGGTGGCCGGATGACTCCGACGGTCAATCCGCTGTTCGTGGCGGCCCGGGCGGGTCTGTCCCGAGGCCGGATCGAGCTGCGGCAGGGCTTCACCAACGCCGAGACCCTGTGGGGCTATTTCTTCCCCTCGGTCATCCTGCTGGTGGTGATGTTCTTCCTCCGGGACTCGCGGGTCCCGGGCACCGACTTTTCGCTGGGCGCGCAGACCCTGCCCAGCACGCTCGGCATGACGGTGGCGTTCGGCGGGCTGGTCAGCATGGCGTCGATCCTCGTCATCGAACGCGAGGACGGCACGCTGCTGCGGGCCAAGGCCACTCCGAACGGGATGCTCGGCTACCTCATCAGCAAGATCACCCTGGTCTCCGGGATGACGCTGGTCAGCGTCGCCCTGCTCCTCGTCCCGGGTTTCTTCCTCTTCGACGGGCTGACGCTCAGTCCGGGCGCCTGGGTGACCCTGGCCTGGGTACTGCTGATCGGGATGGTGGCGACCATGCCGATCGGGGCGGTCCTCGGATCGCTGCTGTCGAACCCCCGCAACATCGGACTGGTCATGCTGCCGGTCATGGGGCTCGTCGCCACCTCCGGCATCTTCTACCCGATCACCGCCCTGCCCGGCTGGTTGCAGGGGCTGGCGCAGGTCTTCCCGATCTACTGGCTCGGCCTCGGCATGCGGTCGGCGCTGCTGCCCGACGCGATGTCCGCCGTCGAGATCGGCGAGTCGTGGCGGCACCTGGAGACGCTGCTGGTGCTCGGTGGGTGGGCGGTCGCCGGGCTGGTCCTGGCGCCGGTGGTGCTGCGTCGGATGGCTCGTCGCGAGTCCGGGTCGAGCGTCGCCGCCCGCCGCGAGAAGGCCATGCAGCGGATCACGTGAGGACGGGACATGAGGGAGAGCGAGTCGTCAGCGGAGTGCCGGCATGAGTGAGGTCGTCTACAACCGCATCGCCATGCTGCGGGCGGAACGGGGCATCTCCCGCCGGCAGTTGGCCGAGGCGTTGGGCGTCCACTATCAGACGATCGGCTACCTCGAACGCGGTGAGTTCAGCCCCAGCCTGCACCTGGCGTTGCGGATCGCCCGACATTTCGAGGTGCCGGTGGAGGTGATCTTCTCCAACGAACCGTTCCCCCGACTCGGCGACACCACCGCCGCGCCCGCCGCCCGGCCCGCCTGACCGGTGCGCGGTCAGGGTTTGCTGGCGCGGTACCAGGACGCGGCGCCCGGGTGCAGCGGCAGCGGTGAGGTGGCGATCGCCGCGCGGGGGCTCATCCGCCCGGCCGCCGGGTGCGCGGCCGCCAACTCGGACCGCCGCTCCATCAGCAGCCGGGTCACCTCGCGGACCACCGTCTCGGGCAGGTCGGCCCGGACCACCAGATAGTTGGGATTGGCGACGGTGGTGACCGGGTCGATGCCGTACACCGAGCGGGGGATGTCCCGGGGCACGTAGACCTCCGGGTTGCCCTGGCGCAGCGGGGCGGTCCACTCGCCGAGGTCGACGATGCGGGTGGGGGTGTCCCGGGCGAACTGGGCGACGGCGCGCACCGGGAGCCCGCCGGAGAAGAAGAACGCGTCGATCTGCCCCGCCTGCAACGCGGCCACCGAATCGTCCAGGCCGAGCCGTTCCCGCTGCACCTGCGCGCCGTCCAGCCCCGCCACGGTGAGCAGCCGGCGGACCGTGATCTCGGTCCCCGACCCCGCCGCACCGACCGAGACCCGGCGCCCGCGCAGATCGGTCAACGTGTGCACCGGGCTGTCGGCGGAGGTGACCAGGTGCAGCAGGTCGTCGTAGACCCGGGCGACCGCCACCACCGGCGGGTCCGGCCCCGGATCGGCGGGCAGCACGTCGGCCTGGGTGAAGCCGAGTTCGGCCTCGCCGGCACCGAGCAGCCGTACGTTCTCCGCCGAGGCGGCGGTGACCATCACCTCGGCGTGCACGTTGGGGAGTTCCCGGTTGAGGATGGCGGCCAGCGACTCCCCGAACGCGTGGTAGACGGCGGTCGGACTGCCGGTGGCGATGCGGATGCGCACCGACTCCCTGGGGGATTCCCGGCAAGCGGCGAGGCCGGGCAGGGCCAGCAGCACGGCCAGCGCCAGCGTCGCGCGGGTACCGTGCCGCCGGGCTCGGACGGCATACCGGGTACGGCTCACGGGCAGCACTGTGCGCCGCCGGACCCCCGCGGCGCAAGCCCGAGGTGGCGGAGGATACCCCCGGCCGCGGCCCGGCGGGGCCGCCCGAGCTACCCGGGTCGGGTGACGAACCGGGACAGAAGTCCGGGCGCCGGGTCCCGATCGGCGCCCCGGACGTCCCCGGCCGGGACCCGGTCCGGCCGGCTCGTGGGCCGGTAGGTCAGGCGACGGGGCGGTGCGCCGTCTCCTCTCCGGCGTGGTGCAGGATCCGGTCCCGGTCCGGGCCGTGGGCGACGCTGACCAGGTAACAGCCGGTGCCGGGGCGCAGCATCGCCGGTACGTCGAGCAGAGCCGCGCCGCGGACCAGCACGGCGGCGAGTTCGCGGTCGGTGATCCGCACCCCGAGGATGTGCCGGCGGACGTGTCGCCCACCCGCCAGCAGCGCGGCCCGCCAGGCGGCGGCGGCCAACCCGGTGCGGCGCAGCCGGCGCGCCGTCGAGGCGCCGGGCACCGGGCCGCCGAGCAGCTCCCGCCGGCCACGGTGCCAGCCGTTCTCCACCATCGCCACGTACGCCGACCGGTGCTCGCGGGGCACGTCCAGCCGGTGCAGTTCGTAGCGGCGGCGCAGCCCGCCGACGGCCCGCTCGTGCCGGACCGGGATGTCGAGGCGGTCGAGCAGCTGCCGCGTCCGCCGGGCCGCCTCCTCCCGGTTGAACTCGATCGTCGCCGGTCGGGCCGGCAGCCGGACCAACCGCTGACGGGGCGCCGCCGGGGGCGGCATGCACCGGAGCAGGCAGGCCGTCTCGAACGCGTCGGCCAGGGTCGTCCAGTCCAGTAACGGCAGGGTCGACGGCGGACGGTGCCGGTCGAGCAGGATCGGTTCGGCAACCACCGGAGGGCCTCCTTGTGGCGTCGGGTTTCCTTACGGTGACCCGTGACGCCGGTGGGTGGTACCGATCCGGCCCAGCCTTGAGGAAATCTTGCGCCTGGTTACAGCTCCGAAACCACCAGGTCGACCTGGCGTGCGCGCCCGGGAGGCGTGGGCTGCTCGCACACCGTGTACTTCAGGTCCCGCAGGGCGGTCACCAGAGCGTCGGCGGTGCGCGGCCGGGCACCGGCGAGCAACAGGTCACGGACCAGCCGCCCCTTGGTGGCCTTGTTGAAGTGGCTGACCACCGAACGCACCGGCACGCCGTCGACCTCCCGCTCGTGCAGCACCCGTACGGTCACGGTGCGGGCGGCCAGCTCACCACGGGGTGCCCAGGCGGCGGCGTACGCGCCGGAGCGCAGGTCCAGCACCGGGCCGGCGCCGGCCGCCGCGGTCAGCGCGGGCCCCAGCACCCGTCGCCACATCGCCGGCAGCGCACCGGTGCCGGGCAGCCGGGCCCCGATCGGGCAGCGGTACGGCGGGATCCGGTCGGTCAGCCGTACCGCCCCCCACAGGCCCGAGCTGACCAGCACCTGCCGCCCGGCCGCCCGCTGCGCCGCCGACGGGAGCGTGGCCAGGTCGAGGGCCTCGTAGAGCACCCCGGTGTAGATCCGGCCGGCCGGTGCGGTGGCGGCCCGCTCCAGCCGCGCGTTGCGCCGCAGCTCGCCGTGCTGGCCCGGGCCCAGCCCGAGCGCGGCCAGCGCCGCCTCCTGCGGCCCGGCACTGAGCGCCACCAGCGCGGCCAGCACCTCCTCCCGGACGGGGTTGAGTTCCGGCAGCGACAGCCGGGCCAGGTCCAGCCGGCGGCCCGTCCCGGCGTCGGCCTTGCCCTCCGAGGGCGGCAGCAGGATGAGCATGTGACTCCTCGACGACCCCGGTACGCACCACGCGCCGGGTCCGGCCAGCGTACGGCCCCGCCCTACCGCCACGGCCGCAGCGGCGTCTGCGGGTGGTACACGCGATACGCGCCGACCTCGGCCAGCAGCGCCACGTCGGCCTGGTCGCCGAGCAGCTCCCGCAGCCGTCGCTCGGCCGGCGTGCCGGTGGCCAGCACGTACCCGGGCCGCTCGGCGCGGGCCAGCCGCCACCAGTACGCCGGGTAGCGGTTCTGCCCGCGGTGCAGGTCGCCGTCGAGCACCGCGCAGACCACATCCTCGGCGGTGTTGAAGATCAGCCGGTTGCACGTCCAGTAGTCGCCGTACACCTCGTGCAGCCCGGCGGCGCGGACCGTGGCGGCCAGGTCCCGGGCATTTCGTTCCTCGGTACGGCCCGGCGCCAAGCCGACGGTGGCGAACAGCACGGTGACCACCAGCGAGGTCGCCGCCAGGGCGGCCAGCACGGCGGTGGCCAACGCGCCCGCCAGCCGGCCCGCCGCGCCGACCGTCCCGCGCCAGCCGGCCACCGCCGCCACCCACAGCGGCCAGAGCACCGCCGGCAGCGACAGTTGCAGCACCGACAGGTAGCGGGCGTTGCTCAGCGGTTCCGTCGCGGCGAGCGGGCTGCGCACGTACGCCAGCAGGGTCAGCGCCGCACCGGCGAGCAGCGCGAGGTGCACCACCGGCCCGACCCGGTCGGGCCGCCCGGTGCCCCGGCGGTACGCGACCACGGCGAGCACCGCCGCGACGGCCAGCAGCACCGGGTAGAGCAGACCGAACCACTGCTGCCAGCGGGCGCAGCCGTCGACCGGGCAGAGCCCGGTGGCCAGCGGCACCCCCTCGAGCAGACCGCCGCCCAGCCGCTGGGACCAGGACGGTGCCGACCCGGTCCCGTTGCTGATCGTGCGCAGCACCGACAGGGAGTCCTGGCCGGGCGGGGCCACCAGGTTGTCCCGGATCATCGGGGCGACGCCGACGACGAACCCGGCGACCAGCAGCAGCCCGGCCCAGCCGAGCAGCTCCCGGCGGACCGTCCAGAGCAGCGCCAGCCCGGCCACCGCCAGGTACGGCACGATCAGCCAGTCCGACCAGAGGGCCAGCCCGGCGAGTAGCCCGAAGCCGCCGACGGCCAGCCAGCGGCGCCGTACCGTCCGCCGGGCCAGCCCCACCACGATCAGGAGCATCGCCAGCACCGCGACCTTGACCTCCGGACGGCCACCGACCGCCGTCACCTGGTCCCGGATCACCCGTTCGGCGCCCAGCGCCAGCAGCCCGACGATCGCGGTGGCGAACCACGGCGAGCCGATCCGCCGGGTCAGCCGGTGGATCAGCCAGAGGAACAGCGCGTAGAGCGCGAGCAGCGGCAACCGCAGCACCGGCCAGCTCGGCCCGGCCACCGCGATCAGGGGCGCGGCCAGGTAGGACTCCAGCATGCCCATGTACCGCTGGCCGTAGAGGAACACCGGATGTTCCCGGCCCTGCGCGATGTGCAGCGCGGCCAGCCCGAAGGTGGCCTCGTCGCTGTTGGAAACCGGCACGGTCTGCAACGTGAGGACCAGCCGGTAACCGACCGCGGCCGCACCGAGGACCAGCGCGACGAGCGCCGGCCGGTCGAGCCGTGGACGCCACCGTCCGCGCCGCTGCCCTGGTTGTGGCACGACCCATCGCCCCCGTCGTCGTCCCGACCGGAGTGTTTCACGGCTCGGCGCCCGCCCGGGCGCCGTTGCCCTTGATCGGCTGCCTTCCGGTGACATGACACGCCGGGGCGGGAGTCACCGAGACGCAGACGATCATGGTGCCGTGGGGTTGGGGTGCGGGCCTGGCTCCGCGTGGCCGAGGTCGCCGGCGTGTGGCAGGGTTGCAGCGTGCCACCCACTCCCGCCGGCCAGCTGGCCGTACCAAATCTGCACCGGGCCGCGCGGATCGAGGACGCCGTGCACGCCCTGGTCGAGCGTCGGCTGCGGCGGACGGGCTGGCGGATCAACATCATCGCCTACACCGGCTACGGCGCTCCCGGTTGGGTACGGGTGATGTGCCGGGTGCTGCTGGGGCGGCCCGACACGCGGCAGCGGGGCCGGCTGGAGAAGGTCCGGGGTTGGCGCAGCTTCACCACCCTGCCGGCCAAGCACGTCACGGTGACCATCGAGACCGGCGGGGTGATCCACGAGACGCAAGCGGACCGCAGCGGTTTCGTCGATACCGTGGTCGAGGCGGAGTTGTCGCCGGGGTGGGGCTCGGTCCGGCTCAGCACGCCGGACGCCGAGCCGGTCGAGGCACCGGTGCGCATTCTGGACCCGGAGGTCCGTTTCGGTGTCATCTCCGACGTCGACGACACGGTCATGGTGACCGCGCTGCCCCGCCCGCTGCTCGCCGGCTGGAACACGTTCGTCCTGGACGAGCACGCCCGAATGGCGGTGCCCGGCATGGCGGTGCTCTACGAGCGGTTGGTCACCGCCCACCCCGGCGCCCCGGTGTTCTACCTGTCCACCGGCGCGTGGAACGTCGCTCCGACGCTGACCCGCTTCCTGTCCCGGCATTTGTACCCGGCCGGGCCGCTGCTGTTGACCAGTTGGGGGCCGACCCACGACCGCTGGTTCCGCAGCGGCCGGGAGCACAAGCGGGCCACCTTGGCCCGGCTGGCCCGGGAGTTCCCCGACGTACGCTGGCTGCTCGTGGGCGACGACGGCCAGCACGACCAGGAGATCTACCGGGAGTTCGCCGCCGCCCATCCGGACAACGTGGCTGGCGTGGCCATCCGCCGCCTGTCGCCCACCCAGGCCGTGCTCGCCGGCAGCCTGCCCGTCCCGCACGGCCGCCCGACGGAGGGGCCGGTGGGGCAGAAGTGGCTCTCCGCGCCCGACGGCGCCGGCCTCTGGACCCTGCTGCGCGGCACCGGCCTGGTCTGAGCGGTCGGGCATCGCCCGCCCGCGTCGGTGTCAGCCGCCCGGTGTCGGCTCGACCTCACCGGTGCAGCCGGCCAGGGTACGACGCTGTTCGAGCAGGTCGATGACGGCCTGGCGGTTGGCGATCCGCGCCTCCGACTGGGCGTCCGGGTTCTGCCGCTGCCCGGCGATGAAGGCGAGGTTGTTGCGGACCGCGCCGTCGAGACCGTCGCAGTTCTCCGCGGCGCCACCGTTGAGCGCCGCGTTCGGGTCCGCGTCCGGCACCTCGACCTCACCGGTGCACCCGGCCACCGCACGCCGCTGTTCGAGCTGGTCGATGACGGCCTGCCGGTTGGCGATCCGAGCCTCCGAGAGCGCGTCCGGGAACACCAACTGGTCGGCGATGAAGGCGAGGTTGTTACCCACCGCCGCATCCAGGCCATCGCAGTTCTCGCCCGCCTGGCTGGTCCCGGTCGCCACCGCGAAGGCCACCCCCAGGGTCAGCCCGATCGCCGCGATCCCCGCGATCTTCCGCTGCCGCGGCGAAGTCCCGTCCCGACCGCTCCGGGCCGTACGCCTACTGCTCGCCATCATTTCCTCCGCCTCGTCGTCCAACTTCCCCCGGAGGTACGGACGCGCAGGCTCGGACGGTTCACCGCTCGCTGTGACATCACGCTCCGAACATCGCTCGGCGGCGTTAATAGGGGGCCCTTCCTCTACCTGAGGCGTTAAAAAGGGGCCCTTCCTTTCAGGCGGGGCGGAGCCAGAGGGCGCCGAGTGGGGGGACGCGGAGGGCCGCCGAGGCGGGCAGGCCGTGCCACGGGACGTCCTCGGCGTGCACGGTGCCGAGGTTGCCGACGCCGGAGCCGCCGTAGTGGTGGGCGTCGGTGTTGAGCACCTCCGCCCAGGCACCGGCGGCCGGTAGGCCGATCCGGTAGCCCTCCAGCGGCAGCGCGGAGAAGTTGGCCACGCAGACCAGGGTCGCCCCGTCGGGCGCGATCCGGACGAACGAGACGGTGTTGTTGGCGACGTCGTCGCCGGCGATCCAGCGGAACCCGGTCGGGGAGGTGTCCTGCGCCCACAGCGCGGGCGTGGACCGGTAGACCCGGTTGAGGTCGCCGACGAGGCGTTGCACGCCGGCCCGGGCCGGGTCGTGCAGCAGGTACCAGTCGAGGCCGCGCTCCTCGCTCCACTCCCGGTCGTCGGCCAGCTCGCAGCCCATGAACAGCAGCTGCTTGCCCGGGTGCGCCCACATGTACGCCAGCAGCACGCGTACGTTGGCCAGCCGCTGCCACATGTCGCCGGGCATCTTGCCCACCAGGGAGCCCTTGCCGTGCACCACCTCGTCGTGGCTGATCGGCAGCACGTAGTTCTCGCTCCAGGCGTACGCCAGCGAGAAGGTGAGCTGATGGTGGTGGTGCTGCCGGTAGATCGGGTCCTTCGAGGTGTAGAGCAGGGTGTCGTGCATCCAGCCCATGTTCCACTTGAACCCGAAGCCCAGCCCGCCGTCGCCGGTCGACCGGGTCACCCCGGGCCAGGCCGTCGATTCCTCGGCGATCATCAGCACCCCGGCGTGCTGCTTGTAGACCGTCGCGTTGACCTCCTGCATGAACGCGATGGCCTCCAGGTTCTCCCGGCCACCGTGCACGTTCGGCGTCCACTGCCCGTCGGCGCGGGAGTAGTCCAGATAGAGCATCGAGGCGACCGCGTCCACCCGCAGCCCGTCGACGTGGAACTGGTCCAGCCAGTAGAGCGCGTTGGCGACCAGGAAGTTGCGCACCTCCCGGCGGCCGAAGTCGAAGACGTACGTGCCCCAGTCGGGGTGCTCGCCCCGGCGCGGGTCGGGGTGCTCGTACAGCGGGGTGCCGTCGAAGCGCGCTAGGGCCCACTCGTCCTTCGGGAAATGCGCCGGCACCCAGTCCAGGATCACGCCGATGCCGGCGGCGTGCAGCCGGTCCACCAGGTAGCGGAAGTCGTCCGGATCACCGAACCGGGCCGTCGGGGCGTAGTAGCCGGTCACCTGGTAGCCCCAGGAGCCACCGAACGGATGCTCCATCACCGGCAGGAACTCCACGTGGGTGAAGCCCAGCTCGACCACGTACGCGACCAGTTGCTCGGCCAGCTCGCGGTAGCCGAGGCCGGGCCGCCACGAGCCGAGGTGCACCTCGTACACGCTGATCGGCTCCTGGTGCGGCTGTCGCTTGGCCCGCCGGGCCAGCCAGTCCGCGTCCGTCCACTGGTACGTCGACTGGTGCACCACCGAGCCGGTGGCCGGCGGCACCTCCGCGTACGCCGCGAGGGGGTCCGCCTTGTCCCGCCAGTACCCGTCGGCGCCGAGGATGCGGTACTTGTACCGGGCGCCGACCGACGCGCCGGGGACGAAGATCTCCCACACCCCGGTCGAGCCCAGCGAGCGCATCGGCCAGCCGTCGTCGGGCGCCCACCCGGTGAAGTCGCCGACCACCCGCACGCCCCGGGCGTTCGGCGCCCAGACCGCGAACGCCACCCCGCCGTCGAGGACCCGGGCGCCGAGCGCCTCCCACAGCCGCTCGTGCCGGCCCTCGCCGATCAGGTGCAGGTCCAGCTCGCCGAGGGTGGGCGGGAAGCGGTACGGGTCGTCGTGTGCCTGCCCGCCCAGTTCGACCCGGTAGTCGAGCACCTCGCCGGGGACGGTCGCCTCGAACACGCCCACGTCGTGCACCCGGGTCATCGGGTACCGCTCGTCACCGGCCAGCACGCTCACCTCGGCCGCGCCCCGGCGCATGGTGCGGATCACCGTACGGCCGTCGGCCGGATGCGCCCCGAGCACGGCGTGCGGGTCGTGGGTCTCCCCGGAGATCAGCTGGTCCATCGGGCGTCGTCCTTCGTCGCGGAGGCGGTGCCGCCCCGGGGACCGGCGGCCGTGGAGGTGGGGAAGGTGAGCACGTGCGCGGGTTGCAGGTACGGGTCGAGCCGGACCGCGTTGCGCTGCCCCCAGTCGTAGCTGGCGCCGGTCAGCTCGTCATGCACGGTGAACCGGTCGTGCCAGTCGAGGCCCAGCGCCGGCATGTCCAGCGTGGTGTTGCCCCACTGCACCGTGTGCGAGTCGAACGAGCAGACCACCAGCACCGTGTTGCCGGTCTCCGGGTCGCGCTTGGACCAGCACAGCAGCGCCGGGTTGTCGATGTCGTGGAAGACCAGGTTGCGCAGCCGGTGCAGGGCCGGGTTGTCGCGGCGGACCCGGTTGAGCGTGGCGATGAACGGTGCCAGGGAGCGCCCCTGGGCCAGCGCGCCGGCCCAGTCCCGGGGCCGTAGCTCGTACTTCTCGTTGTCCAGGTACTCCTCGGCTCCCGGGCGGGCGACGTGCTCGAACAGCTCGTAGCCGGCGTACATGCCCCAGGAGGGGGAGAGCAGCGCGGCCAGCACCGCCCGGATCTTGAACATCGGCGGGCCGCCGTGCTGCAACGAGGAGTGCAGGATGTCCGGCGTGTTGGGCCAGAAGTTCGGCCGCATGTGGTCGGCCGCCGCCACCAGCTCCGCGCAGTACTCGCGCATCTCGGCGGGCGAGGTCCGCCAGGTGAAGTACGTGTACGACTGGGTGAAGCCGACCTTGGCCAGCCCGTGCATCATCGCCGGTCGGGTGAACGCCTCGGCGAGGAAGAGCACGTCCGGGTCGACCCGCTTGACCTCCCCGATCAGCCAGTGCCAGAAGTCGACCGGCTTGGTGTGCGGGTTGTCCACCCGGAAGATCTTCACGCCCTCGGCGACCCAGTGCAGCACCACCCGCAGCACCTCGGCGCGGATACCCTCGGGGTCGTTGTCGAAGTTCAGCGGGTAGATGTCCTGGTACTTCTTCGGCGGGTTCTCCGCGTACGCGATGCTGCCGTCGGCCCGGGTGGTGAACCACTCCGGGTGCTCGGTCACCCAGGGGTGGTCCGGCGCGCACTGCAACGCCAGGTCCATCGCCATCTCCAGGCCGTGCTCGGCGGCGGCGGCGACGAAGTCCCGGAAGTCGGCCGCCGTACCCAGGTCGGGGTGGATAGCGTCGTGGCCGCCCTCGGCGGCGCCGATCGCCCACGGCGAGCCCACGTCGTCCGGCCCGGCGACCAGGCTGTTGTTGGGGCCCTTGCGGTTGACCCGGCCGATCGGGTGGATCGGCGGCAGGTAGAGCACGTCGAAACCCATCGCGGCGACCCCGGGCAGCCGTTCGGTGGCGGTGCCGAAGGTGCCCGAGCGGGCCGGCTCGTCGCCGGTGGCCGGGATCGCGCCCTCGGAGCGGGGAAAGAACTCGTACCAGGCGGAGAAGAGGGCCCGCTCGCGGTCCACCCAGATGCGGTACTCCTCGCCGGTGGTGACCAGCTCCCGTACCGGATGCGTCCAGAGCAGGTCGGCCAGCTCCAGCCCCGGGCTCACCCGCTCCGGCAGCGGCCGGGCGGCGTCGCGCAGCGCGTCGACGGCGCGCCCCACCCGGGCCCGCTCGGCCGCCGGGACCAGCTCGGCGGCGGCGCGCAGCACGCGTACCCCCTCCGCCAGGTCGTTGGCCAGTTCCGCCGCGTCCTGGCCGGCGGCGATCTTCTTGGTCACCGCGTTGTGCCAGGTCAGGTACGGGTCGTGGAACGCCTCCACGGTGAACAGCCACTCGCCGACCGCGTCCGGTGCGATGGTGGCGTGCCAGCGATCCCGGCCGGGCTCACCAGGGTGCATCCGGGTGAACGGGCGGGCCCGGCCGTCAGGGCCGAGCCAGACCACGTTGCAACCGAGCGCGTCGTGCCCCTCGCGGTAGGCGAGCGCCGACACCGGCACCAGCTCGCCGACGACCGCCTTGGCCGGGTAGCGACCGCAGGAGACGACGGGGGAGACGTCTTCGATCGGGAACCGTCCGCTCACCGGTTCAACCTACTGCCCGAGATCGCTTCGCGCTCGGGTCAGCTGGCGCTGATGACCAACCGGTACCGCTCAGACCGCGGCGGGTGCCCTTTACCGCAGGACCGAGCGGTACAGCTCCAGGGTCTGGCGGGCGATGGCGTCCCAGGAGAAGTGTTCCACCGAGCGGCGGCGGCCGGCCCGGCCGAGGGCCGCCGCGCGTTCCGGGGCGGCCAGCAGCTCGGAGATCCGCGCCGCCAGGTCGGACACGAAGCGTTCCGGGTCCCGTGGCGTGCCCGAGCCGTCGGCGGCCTGCTCGATCGGCACCAGCAGCCCGGTCTCGCCGTCCGCGACCACCTCGGGGATGCCGCCGGTGGCGGTGGCCACCACGGCGGTCTCGCAGGCCATCGCCTCCAGGTTGACGATGCCCATCGGCTCGTACACCGACGGGCAGACGAAGATCGTGGCGTGCGTGAGCACCTGGATCACCTCGGCCTTGGGCAGCATCTCGGCCACCCAGATCACCCCGGAGCGCCGGGCCCGCAGCTCGGCGACCAGGCCCTCCACCTCGGCGGCGATCTCCGGGGTGTCCGGCGCGCCGGCCAGCAGCACCAGTTGGGCGTCCGCCGGCAGGTCACGGGCGGCGCGCAGCAGGTACGGCAGGCCCTTCTGGCGGGTGATCCGGCCGACGTAGACCACGCTGGGCAGGGCCGGGTCGATGCCGAGCCGGGCCAGCACACTGGTGCCGGGGTCCGGGGCGTACTGCGCGGTGTCGATGCCGTTGTAGACCACCCGGACCCGGTCCGGATCCACCGCCGGGTACGCGGCCAGCACGTCGCGGCGCATCCCCTCGCTGACCGCGATCACCGCGTCGGCCGCCTCGAAGGCCGTCCGCTCGCACCACGAGGAGAGCGCGTAGCCGCCGCCGAGCTGTTCGGCCTTCCACGGTCGCAGCGGCTCCAGGCTGTGCGCGGTCACCACGTGTGGCACCCCGTGCAGCAGCTTCGCGGTGTGCCCGGCCAGGTTGGCGTACCAGGTGTGGCTGTGCACCACGTCCGCGCCGGCGCAACCGGCGGCCATCTCCAGGTCCACCGCCATCGTCCGCAGTGCGGGGTTCGCGCCGGCCAGGGCCGTCGGCTCGGGGTACGCGCGGACACCCGGCTCGGTGCGCGGCCCGCCGAAGCAGTGCACCCGCACGGCGGCGATGCGGCGCAGTTCCCGGGCCAGGTACTCGACGTGGACCCCGGCGCCGCCGTAGACCTCCGGTGGGTACTCCCGGGTGAGCAGGTCGACGCGCAGCTGTGCGGAGTCCGTCATGGTCGGCACCCTAGTGCAGAAGTGTGCCCGTACGAGTGGTGAAGCGGCACCGGGATGGATAGCGTCTGCTCATGGCTGCCAAGGTGCTCGCGATCGTCCTGGCCGGCGGAGAGGGCAAGCGCCTGATGCCGTTGACCACGGACCGGGCCAAGCCGGCCGTCCCGTTCGGCGGGATGTACCGCATGGTCGACTTCGTCCTCTCCAACCTGGCCAACGCCGGCTTTCTGAAGATCGTCGTGTTGACCCAGTACAAATCCCACTCCCTCGACCGGCACATCACCAAGACCTGGCGGATGTCGACCCTGCTCGGCAACTACGTCACCCCGGTGCCCGCGCAGCAGCGCCGCGGCCCGTGGTGGTTCGCCGGCTCGGCCGACGCGATCTACCAGAGCTTCAACCTGATCTACGACGAGCAGCCCGACTACGTGATCGTCTTCGGTGCCGACCACATCTACCGGATGGACCCCCGGCAGATGGTTGACGACCACATCGCCTCCGGCGCCGCGGTCACCGTGGCGGGCATCCGGCAGCCGCTGTCCACGGCGGACCAGTTCGGCGTGATCGAGGTCGGCGAGGACGGCCGGCGGATCCGGGCCTTCCGGGAGAAGCCCACCGACGCGGTCGGTCTGCCCGACGCGCCCGACGAGATCTACGCCTCGATGGGCAACTACGTGTTCACCACCAAGGCGCTGGTCGACGTGGTCGAGCGGGACGCGGAGGAGAAGACCAGCAAGCACGACATGGGCGGCAGCATCATCCCGGCGCTGGTGGAACGCGGCGAGGCGAACGTCTACGACTTCCGCGACAACGAGGTGCCCGGCAGCACCGACCGGGACCGTGGCTACTGGCGGGACGTGGGGACCCTCGACTCGTTCTACGACGCGCACATGGATCTGATCAACGTCCACCCGGTGTTCAACCTCTACAACTTCGACTGGCCGATCTACACCGAGCAGCCGCCGTACCCGCCGGCGAAGTTCGTGCACCAGTGGGGCGAGCGGGTCGGCCGGGCAGTCGCCTCGATGGTCTCGCCCGGTGCGGTGATCTCCGGGTCGCTGGTGGAGAACTCGATCGTCTCGCCGAAGGTGAAGGTCCACTCCTGGGCACATGTGGACGGCTCGGTGCTCATGGAAGGCGTCGAGATCGGCCGGCACGCGGTGGTGCGCCGGGCCATCCTGGACAAGAACGTCCAGGTGCCCGAGGGCGCCGAGATCGGCGTGGACCTGGAGCGGGACCGGCAGCGCTACACGGTCTCCGACAACGGCATCGTGGTCATCGGCAAGGGACAGAAGGTGGAACCTTGAGCAGTCATCCCCGCGCGGGCCAGCCCGCCGAGCCCGCCGACCTGGTCGACGTACCGCGGCTAGTGACCGCCTACTACGCCGAGCACCCGGACCCGGCCGACCCGGCCCAGCAGGTCTCCTTCGGCACCTCCGGGCACCGGGGGTCGAGCCTGCGCAACGCCTTCAACTCCGACCACATCCTGGCGGTCACCCAGGCGCTCTGCGACTACCGCCGGGAGCAGGGTGTCGACGGCCCGCTCTTCCTCGGCCGGGACACCCACGCGCTGTCCACCCCGGCGGCGGTGGACGCCCTGGAGGTGCTCGCCGCCAACGAGGTGACCGTACTGCTGGACAGCCGGGACGGATACACCCCCACCCCGGCGGTCTCGCACGCCATC
>NZ_JBFBAO010000144.1:0-15479 GCF_040682255.1 Micromonospora sp. NPDC051296
CGTCGGACAGGCTCATGCCGCGTACTCCGAGAATGCGGGCAGCCTCCACTGCGGATGGGCCGTAGGCCTCGGCCCGGCTGAGCCAGTGCTCCACCTCGGCTCGGTATCCCTTCTGGACGAAGAGGAACGCGAGCTCCCGGCACGCGGCGGCGCCTACGGCGTTGTCGCCGCTGCGTTGGGTGTCGGCCATTGCCTGGTGGAGCAGAGTGATGACGTCGCCGCCGCGCCCGCCCTGGGCGTGGATGAGCGCGGAGGCGAGCGCCAGGCGCGCCCGCCCGGCCAGCTGCGAGTCGTTGTCGCCGACCCCGGCGACGGCCCGGCGTAGCTGTGCGATCCCGGTCGTCGCGTTGCCTCCCGACAGTGACGCGTCCGCGAGGTCGAGCAGCGACCGGACGGTCGCCGGGCTTGCCGGAGCGTGGGTGGGCGGGACAGCTGCTGCGGCGATGACGGCGGGCAGCTCTACGTCCAGCTCTCGCCGGAACAGGTCGATGCAGCGGGCGACGTGTGCCCGGGCACCCGGGAGGTCATCGGAGTGCACCATGGCCGATACCAGGACGGCGTGCAGGTCAGCGTTGAGTAGGTCCCGCTCGATGGCCTGCGCGGCGATCCGGGCGGCGGCGGCGGGCTGCCCGCTGCTCAGCAGTTCGACCGCCAAGCGGTAGCCCAGCGCCCGGCAGTCGGTGGCCAGCCGCTGCCGCTCGACGCTCAGCCACGTGTCGAACGCGGGCGAGTCGTCGAAGGTGAGCCCTTCGAGCAGCTCGCCCTGCGTTGTTTCAGCTAGGGCCAGTACATCGATCACGATGTCGTCGGCGAGGGTGTAGGTCAGCGGATCGCCCCCGATCGAGATCCGGCCGCCTAGCGCCCGGCGTACCTCGGCCAGGTTCCAGCGCAGCGCGGCCCGGGGATCCTCGGCCTTCTCGAACAGCATGTACACCAGGCGCTGCCGGCTGGGCGCGCGCTCGGCGAGTAGCAGGAAGGCGAGCAGGCCCCAGGCTTTGCGCCCGCGCGGGCCGTCCATCACCGTCGTGTCCCGCACGATGCGGGGCGGCCCGAGGAGGTGGACAACCGTTTTCATGATCATGCTCCTGCGGGTGCGGGTGCGGGTGCGGGTGCGGGTGCGGGTGCGGGTGCGGGCGGGCGACCGAACGTGACGGCATCGAGCACGTCCTTGGGGGTACTCGCGCGCAGCTGCCAATCCGGCACGGACCCCAGGGCATCGTTGACCGTGGAGAACGCTATTCGCAACGCGATGTACGCGGTGATGGCCAGGATCTGCGCCTCTCGGTAGCCGGCGTCGCGCAGCGGCTGCACGTCGGCGGCGACGGTGGCGTTCGCGTCGGCCGTGACCGCCCGTGCCCACCGGGCCAGCGCCCGTTCCCGGTCATCGAGCAGGCTGTCGTCCCCGGACAGTACCCCCGAGGCGAGCCCCGGTGACGTGGCAGCCGCCAGCTTGCCGCCCCATGCCAGCGCGCAGTACGAGTCAGCAAGCGTCGATGCTGTGGCGGTGACCAGGATGCCCCGGTCGCGCACGGACAGGCCCGCGGTCTTCGTGACGTGGCCGAGTGTACGGAACAAACTGTCCAGGGCCTCGGCGTCGTGCGCCCAGAGCCGGGTGGTGTTCATGACGTAGCCCAGTTCGGCGTGGTCGTCCTCGTAGGTCGTGCGGGCCTGCTGCGACAGCTCCGCTGGCTCGTCGAGGAAGGGTCGTCCGATGTTGCCGGGCGCCGACGCGATGAAGCCGACGAGGTTGATCTCGGCTCGCAGCGGCAGGCCCTCGCGCTGGTACTCCTGCGCGAGCTGGGCCGCGTCGGCGAGGAATTGCTCCTCCCCGACCGCTTCGATGGCCTCATAGCCAGGGCCGGTCGCGGCCAGCGCCCGGGCGAACGACTCGGGGTCGGCGAACTCCCACACGCACGGGATGCTGACCCGGCGTATGGCCTCGAAGCCGTGCCGGGCCAGCAGGTGCTCGCCGACGCCAGGCTTGCCGAGGTTGTTCATGGCAGCCTGGTGGGCGACCTGCGGCTGGGGCGCCCACTGGAACGGGCGCAGCGCCCACGCCCCCGGCGAGGCCTTGACGTGGCCCCAGACCGTCATGCCGAACCTGCCGCCGGACCGCAGCACCCGGCGTACCTCGTCGAGGACCTCAGGCGTGGTGCCCCAGATGCCGCGGAAACTAGTGACGACGTCGAACGCCGCGTCGGCCCACGGCAGCTCGCGCATGTCACCGACCCGCAGGTCGGCCACCGGGCTGCGGTCGCGGGCGACCGCGATCAGCCGCGGCGACGCGTCGATGCCCGCGAGCGTGGCGCCCCTTGCGGTGCCGAGCTCGACTGCGAGCCCGGCACCGCACGCCACATCGAGTACGCGGGTTCCCCGCCCCACCCCCAGGTGCTGGTGCATTGCCACATACTCGCGCACGTTCTGCGGTTCGTGGACGGTCGCCGCATCGACCGCCTTGCGACCCCATCCGGCATCGGCCAGCGTCCACTGTGGCGCGCTCATCGTCTTACGCCTTGCGCGCTGTCAGCAGCAGGTACTCCCACGGCATGCTGCCGCCGTCCGCGCCGAAGCGCCGCCCGAGCTCGACCAGCGCCGCGTCCAGCGCAGCGACCTTCTCCGGGTCCTCGCCGATGTGCCGGTAGGTGGCGATCGTCGGCCCATAGCAGGCCTTGAAGAAGTCGCGGAACTCCTCGGCGCTGCCGAACCGGTCGACGGTCAACGCCGCTGTGCGCGCGTCGACGTTCACGACGCGGTCACCGAGCAGCTCGCGTACGTGCTGCTCGTCGCCCCACAGCGGGGGCGGCAGAGCACCGGGCGGGGGCGGCGGCGAGTACGGCTTCATCGCCGCGAACATCTGCCCGATGAACCCAGCCGGAGTCCAGCTGAGCACCGAGATCGTGCCACCGCTACAGCACACACGCGCCAGCTCGTCGGCCGCGACCTGGTGGTGCGGCGCGAACATCACGCCCACGCACGAGATCACCGCGTCGAAAGAACCCATCGGGTAGGGCAGTGCCTCAGCGTCGCCAGTTTCCCACCGAACAGGAAGGTCACCAGCCTGCCTCCGGCCCGCCGCCAACAGCTCAGGCGTCAGATCCGACGCCGTCACATTCGCACCGACCCGCGCAGCCGGCAGAGCTGCGTTGCCCGAACCCGCCGCGACGTCCAACACCCGCTGCCCGGATTTGATGCCTGCGGCCTGGACGAGGACCGGCCCCAGCGTCGCGATCACCTCACTCGCGACCGCGGGATAATCACCCAGCGCCCACAGCGCCCGATGCCGCGCCTTAAGCACCCGGTCCGCCTCCGCCTCTGTTTGCGTCGTCATGACATCCTCCTCAGCCTTCTTGCCCGTGACTGGGTCCACGATGCGCGGCGGGCGTGTGAAGCGGTGTGTGACGGGCCTGTCAGGTAGCAGACGGCTTCCGGTGACGCGGCTCTGCCGAATGGAGGCGCAGTCCGGCGAGGAGGAGTTCGATCATGCAGCGGGCGTCGTACCGGCAGTGCCTGTTCGCACAGAGAAACCTGGATCTACTACCGGTCGATCGATCGTCGTCGCGCCCGGCTCACAGTTGTCCCGACGAGATAGCCAACCGCCGTTACGGCGACAATCGCCCACAAGACCTGCATGGGCCACGGAATAACCCACGCGATCGTCGGGGCAGTGAGGGCGGTGTAATGACGTGAGGTTTCGGGAATGCTGACTTCCCACTCGAAGTTCTCGTCCGGAGCCGTGGTGAGTACTTGCCACTGCGTGCTGACGGGCACGCCGTGGACCGGGCCTGAACCGGTCACACCACCGATCCGGGTCCAGCGCCCCACGCACCGACTGAGCTGCCTCTCCAACCGGTCGTAGGTGACGTAGCAGTGGTCCACCGCAACCCGAGCAGGCGCCGGTACGACGCCCGCCACATAGGCCATCGCGGCTACCGCGGCCACGGCTGCGACGAGGCCGATCCGCGCGGCCGCTCGCCTTATGGTCGGGGGGACGAGAGTGACTGGCATGATGCCCCTCTCTCAGCTCTGGCAGCGATCCCTTTGGGAGGTGAGCCTCCCAAGGCCCATCCATAGGCTTCACTTGCACCTCGCGGCAGCCACGGTCGGGGAGCCGCGGGGACGTACGCGATCGAGCTCAGCCGAACGGATCGGCCGGGTAGGGCGCTGGCATCCACGGCGGGCGGACGCCATCGAACTGCCGTGGAGCGGTTTGGCATACGGATGATGGCGGCGTGCCAGCCATGTGCCATTAGTGTGCCATTGGGCGAGGACAACAGGGGTTAGCCGAGGCCAGGCGAGAGTGTCGAGACCAGGCCGCCGAGCCGGTGGCGTGCCGGAGATCGACAATTCCCAAGCTGACGCTTCGGGCCGGGGCGGTCCGCATCCACCGCGCATCGAGGGGGAGGGCGGGTACGGAATCCGGGGGATGGCGGAGCGGGCGAGGAGCCTGGGTGGCTGGTTGACGGCCGGACCCGAACCGGAGGGCGGCTTCCGGGTACGGGCCTGGCTGCCTGCGCGGGAACGGTTGCCATGATCCGGGTGCTGCTGGCCGACGACCAGGCGCTGGTGCGTAGTGGTTTCCGGGCGCTGCTGGAGCGGGCGGACGACATCGCGGTGGTCGGCGAGGCGGCCGACGGGGACGAGGCGATCGCGTTGACCCGCGCACACCGCCCGGACGTGGTGCTGATGGACGTGCGGATGCCGGGCACCGACGGGCTGACCGCGACCCGGCGCATCCTGACCGACGAACGGTTACCGGGCGTGCGGGTGTTGATGCTGACCACGTTCGAGTTGGACGAATATGTCTTCACGGCGTTGCACGCGGGCGCGAGCGGATTCCTGTTGAAGGACATCGAGCCGGACGACCTGCGGCAGGCGGTACGCACCGTGGCCCGTGGGGACGCGATGCTCGCGCCCACCGTGACCCGGCGGCTGATCGCCGCGTTCGTGAACAGGCTCGGCGGCCCCGAGCTGGCACCCGAGCGGCTCGCCGGGCTCACCCCACGCGAACGCGAAGTGGTCACCCTCGTCGCCGCAGGGCTGTCCAATCAGGAAATCGGCGGACGGTTGAGAATGAGCCCGGCGACCGCGAAGACCCACGTGAACCGTGCGATGGCCAAGCTCGGTGCGCGCGACCGCGCACAGCTGGTGGTCTTCGCCTACCAGTGCGGGCTGGCCGGCCTTCCGCCGCCGAGGTGAGCCGCGTACTCGCGCCCGCAGGGCGTCCCACCCGCGGTGCCGCCACCACATCTGGCGTACCGCGTCTGCGGTACGGCCGGAACTGCGTCGGGTGGATGGGGCCGCCCTCGCCCGACCCTAGCGTGGGTTGCATGACTACCTATCCCCAATCTCAACGTGAGCTGCCCGTGCTTCTGCGACGCATCGGTGGGGCCGGACTGATGCTCGGGCCGGCTCTGCAGGCCGTGGACGCCTTCTTCTGGCGGGACGGCACACAGGGAATCGCGGCCGCACCGTTCACGGTCATCTCCGTGGCGGCCTGGTTGGTCGGCCTGATCGCCGTGTTCCGGGCACTGGAGAAACGCGTGCCCCGGTACACCGCCATCGGCCTGCCCCTCGCCGTGTACGGGACGGTGGGCGGAGTGGCCTTCGGCGTGCAGGGCATGGACGAAGAGCTGCTCGGGGTGGCGCATGGGGAGGCTGGGGGCGCGTCTCATGGCCGGCGGACTCGCTCCGGGGCGCTCCGATGGCCCGTCCGACCCGGCCGACCGCGGTATCAAGCCCGGGCGAATCCGAGGGCGGTGGGCGGCTCGGACCCACGGAGCGGCAGCCCCTCGATCTTGATCCGGTGACGCGTGTCTCGACGGCTGCTCTTTTCGTCAGTTTTCGCTGTGGCCTGCTTGGCTGTGGTCAGGGCAACGTGATGGACCAGAAGACCGTCAGAGGAGACGAATGCGAAGCAGAGTGTGGGTGGGATCGGTGGCGGTCCTGCTGGCAACCGGTGTCGCCGCGTGCGACAGCAGCAGCGGGAACGAGACGGGCGCGGGAGCGGGACCCGTGGTGACGAGTACGGCGAGCAGTTCCCCGTCCGCGGCACCCGACCTCGACGCAGCGGAGGAACTGGCCCGAGGCATCGACGTACCGTGGGGCCTGGCGTTTCTGCCCGACGGCGACGCGCTGATCGCCGAGCGGGACACCGGCCGGATTCTGCGCCTGACCCCCGGCGGCGGCGCCCCGCAGCAGGTCGCCGAAGTGCCCGGCGTGGCGGCGGCCGGTGAGGGCGGACTTCTTGGCCTCGCCGTCTCCCCGAACTTCGCCACCGATGACCTGGTCTACGCCTACCTCACCGCCGCCGACGACAACCGCATCGTGCGGTTCCGGCTCAGCGGTGGCCAGCCCGAGGTGGTTTTCTCCGGCATCGCCAAGGCGAGGTTCCACAACGGCGGGCGGATCGCGTTCGGTCCCGACGGCATGCTCTATGCCGGCACCGGCGACGCCGGAAACACCTCCAGCTCCCAGGATCCGGCGAGCCCCGCCGGCAAGATCCTGCGGCTGACCCCGGACGGCGATCCGGCGCCCGGCAACCCCACCACCGGTTCGCCGGTCTACAGCCTGGGCCACCGCAACGTGCAGGGCCTGGCGTGGGATGCCGACGGCCGGCTGTTCGCCACCGAGTTCGGGCAGAACGACGTCGACGAGGTCAACCTCATCGAGGCCGGTCGCAACTACGGCTGGCCGGAGGTCGAGGGCGACGGGGACACCGCAGGTGGCCGCTACACCAACCCGCTGGTCACCTGGCCGGTGCGCGAGGCGTCTCCGTCCGGCATCGCGATCACCGGCGGTACCGCCTACGTGGCCGCGTTGCGTGGTGAGCGGCTGTGGGTCATCCCGCTCGACGGTGATCGGCTCGGTGAGCCGTCTGCCCAGCTGACCGACCGGTACGGGCGGCTGCGCAGTGTGCAGGTGGCTCCGGACGGTGCGCTGTGGGTCACGACCTCGAACACCGACGGACGCGGCGACCTCCGCGACGGTGACGATCGCATCGTGCGCTTTCCCGCTCGGTGAATGTCGGGCCGTGGCTACGTTCATCACTGCGGTAGCCACGGCCGCCACCGTTCACGTGCTGTAGCGGGCTGCCGTGGAACCGCGGGGGCCGCGACGCGGGCATCCCGGCAGGCATGCTCGCGGCCCCGGCCCCGCACGTGCTCCTGGCCGCCTGGATCCTATTCGCCGTCGCCTCGCTTGACACCGCCGAGGCCAGGGGCGCGTGTGTCGTGTCCGCCTACCTCGGGGTGTTCCTGACGCTCGGGTGCTCGCCCTCGACCGTTCCTTCTACCGAACCACCCGCGCCTGGGCCGGGGGTCTGGCGATCGGCACCCTGCTGGGTGCGCGCGCCGTCGCCGTGGTGACGCTCGCGGTCACGGCCTGACCGGCCGGTACCGCACACTCAGCTCGGCCGTGGGGTCGCCGGCGCCGACCCGGTGGAGGTAGTGCGGCCGGCCACCGGGGAGGTCCAGCAGCCGGATGCCGTCGCCGAGCAGCACGGGCGCGATGTGCAGGTTGATCTCGTCGAGCAGCCCGCGTTCGAGAAGCTGGCCACCGATCGTCGGCGAATGCACTTCGACGTTCCTGCCGCCGGCAGCGGCCAGCGCGATCCGCACTGCCTCGGCCACGTCACAGTCCAGGAACGTGACGCCGTCGGCGGGCTTGGCGTCCTCGGGGTGGTGGGTGAGCACAAAGAGTGGTCCGGTCCAGGCACCGCCGTAGACCATGCGGGGATCCGGGAAGTGGTCCCAGCCGCGCCGGCCGCCCAGGATCGCGCCGGTGGTCCGGACGTACTCGTCGATCAGGCCCGGCTGGGGCGAGATGCCGGTCATCATCCAGTCCATCTCGTGGTTCGGCCCGGCCACGAACCCGTCCAGGGACATGGTGAAGTGCCAGAGCACTTTGCCGTTCGCGGTCTGCGGTTCGATGTCGCTCACTGCTGTCTCCTCTGCCGGCTGATTGCCTCGTGCGATATTGAGACGGCATCCACCGCGAAACCTCATCAGTCCAGGGTCAGTGGGAGGTTGAACGACGGGATCAGGGCCGGCTCGTGGAACACGAGGATCTCGGTTATCCGGCCGTCGCGCACCGGCAACTCGCCCCGCTGCCGCTCGGCACGTTCGGGGAAAATCGGTCACCGGGCGGTGGCCGTCCGGCGTAGCACGATTCACGTCACGCGGGCGGGAATCCCGCGATCATGCCCCGCCGATGGGGCGGCATGGCAGCGTGGCTGCGTGGCAGGCCAGCGAGGCGGGGTTGACGATGACGGCAGGTGGGCGCTCCGGCCTGCTCCGGACGCCGTCTAGCCCGCAACAGGCGACGTTCCTCGAGCTGTTCTTCGACCTGGCCTTCGTCTTCGTCATCCAGCGGATCGCCCTGCGAATCACCGAACAACTGGCCCGTCCCGGCGTCGCCGACCAGTGGTTCGCTCTCCCCGCGGTGGGCAAGACGTTACTGCTGCTGTATCCGTTGACCTCGGTTTGGACTGTGGCCGCGTGGACGACGGCCAGGCTCGACCCGCGCCGGCTGCCGGTGCAGGCCGTGACCATCGCGACCATGTTCGGTGTCCTGATCATGTCGGCCGCGCTGCCCAGCGCGTTCCATGGCGGCGGTCTGGCCTTCGCCGTGCCGTACGTCGTCATGCAGGTCGGCCGGTACGTCGTCTTCGAGATCATGCTGCGCGGCCACGAACTGCAGGACACGGTGACGCGCCAGCTCGTCTGGTTCAGCCTGACGGGCATCCTGTGGATCGCCGGCGCGTTCACCCACGACCAGACCCGGGTGGTGCTGTGGGTTGCCGCCGCGGGCTTGGAATTCCTGGCGGCACGGGTCGGGTGGCCTGTGCCGAAGCTCGGCGCGCGACGAGCCACGGTATGGGCCGCCGCCGGCGAGCACCTGGCGGACCGGTACCGGCAGTTCCTTCTGATCGCCCTCGGTGAGTCCGTCCTGGCCCTCGCCCTCGCCTACACCGGCGGCCTGTACGACGTCGAATCGACAGCCGCGTTCGTGATCGGGTTCGCCACCACCGTCCTGCTCTGGCGGGTCTACTTCTACCGGGCCGGGCAGATCCTCGCCGAGGCGCTCGCCGCATCGAAGAATCCGAGTCACCTCGGCCGAGTGGCTGCCTTCGCCCACTGGATCATGATCCTCGGCATCATCATCATCATCACCGCCGTCGGCTATGAACTGGTCATCCCTCACCCGTTCGGCCACACGATGCCGGCCTGGGTGGTGGTCATCCTCGGCGGCCCCGCCGTGTTTGTCGCCGGACGCGCCCATTTCGAGTACGTGGTGTTCGCCCGGGTCTCCCGGCCGCGGGTAGTCGGGGTCGTCATCCTCGTCCTCGCCGCCCCGCTGATGCTCCTCCTACCACCGGTGCTGGTGTCCCTCACCGCCGCGCTGGTCCTCACCGGGATCGCCGCCGCCGACGCCGTACAGGCCCGCGGGAAACCACTGGAGGCCGCATCGCCACCCAGGTGAGCGATCCGCGAACCAAACGGCCGTCGGCGGAGTCGGGGTGCTGGCCGCCGCGCCGAGCGCGGCCGGGATCGGGCACGCGGACGACGTGGCGCACGTCTTGGACGTAGTGCGCCGGATACGTGAGCACGGGCCGGTGATCCTAGTCAGGCACAGTCGGGGCGGCCTCACTCTGACCGGTGTCGGCAACGCAGCGCCGGAGCCGGTGGCCACCTAGAAGCGCAGCCCTAACGCGCGCGCTTCGCGTCCAGCCGTTCGGGCACCGGCCAACGCACATCGCGGGCCAGCCCGAGCTTCTCGAAGATCCAGATGAGCCGGGCGGCGGGGTCGAGCTGGCCGCGCAGGACTCCGTGACGGGCTCCCGTCGGATCGGCGTGATGGGAGTTGTGCCAGCTCTCGCCGAAGGAGAGGATCGCCAGGGGCCAGAAGTTGGTGGCCCGGTCCTTGCTGACGAAGGGCCGATCGCCCACGACGTGGCAGATGGAGTTCACCGACCAGGTGACGTGGTGCAGCACGGCCATCCGGACCAGCCCGGCCCAAAAGAAGGCACTCAGCGCGCCCGCCCAGGTGCCGGTGACGAGGCCGCCGATCAGTGCGGGCGTGAGCAGGGACACCGCGACCAGCGGCCCGAAGAGGCGGTCGACCACGCGGATGTCGCGGTCGGCGAGCAGGTCCGGGGCGAAGCGGGACCGGTTGCTCAGCTCTCGCCGGAACATCCAGCCGATGTGGGCATGGAACAGGCCCTTGAGCACCGCGGTGACACTCGTGCCGTAGCGCCAAGGCGAGTGGGGGTCGCCTTCGCGGTCGGAGAAGGCGTGATGGCGGCGGTGATTGGCGACCCACTGTGTCGGCGAACCCTCGACGGCGAGCGATCCAGCCACGGCCAGCGCGATACGCAGTCCGCGCCGCGCCTTGAACGACCCGTGGGTCAGATGGCGGTGATACCCGGCCGCGATGCCGAACCCGCTGATCAGATAGGTGATGATCGCCAAGGTCAGGTCGACGCCGGACAGTCCCCAGCCCCACGCGACCGGCATGGCGGCGAGGAGAGCAACGAACGGGGTGACCACGAAGATCCAGATCGCGACCGCACCTGCTCTGGTCTGCGGCGCGGCGAGCAGCGGCTTAGGTTCGTTCACGGTGCGGGGGACATCGAGGCGATCGACGACCGCCGGCGGACTGGTCGCGCCCATGCGACTCCTGTCTCAGATTCGGTGGGGTTTGTGCTGGCCCGTTAGCGGCTGGCCGGGAGCCCGACGGGTTCCCGGCCATGATCACGATTGCTCAGAGGACGCGTACGCCCGCTGCCTGCGGGCCCTTCTGGCCCTGCACGATGTCGAACTCGACCCGCTGGCTCTCGGCGAGGCTGCGGAAGCCGTTCGACTGGATCTCAGAGAAGTGGACGAAGACGTCGGCGCCGCCGTCGTCGACGGAGATGAAGCCGAAGCCCTTGTCGTCGTTGAACCACTTCACAGTGCCCTGTGCCATATGTCTCCTCCTTGGGAGTGGGAGCCGCACCCTGCGGCTATCCGAGCCGTTTGCCCCGGCGGCCACATCCGCCCCAAGAGGAAGACGACACCACCCGCGCTACCTGATCCGCGGATGTCAAAAGATCAACTACTGAAATACGCAAAATCACGACCTGTCGAAATCAACTCTCCCACACCTGCCCTTATTCCTGCGCGGGCGGATTCGGCCCTCTCCTGGAAACGCTGTGACGAGGACAGACGCGGGCACGGTCGCCGGCGCCACGGACGTAAGACCCAGGCGGACGACGTTGCTGCCTACCTCGAACGGCGTGCCCGTGAGCACCAACAGGATGTCGAAGCGGCGGGTTCGCCGGGGTAGATGCGGTACGGGACCCGGACGTGCTCGACGCCGACGAGGGCCACGGTGGCACCCGCCGAAGTGGGGTCGGATATTCCCGGAGTCACCCGCGTCGAGCTGGCCATCAGCCTGCCAGCCGGTCTCGGACCAGCCGCCACCCATTACAGATCTACCCGGTCGTCGTCGATCTCGCCGCTGGCGGGATCGCGGTGGCGGTGGCGTGCCGGGCTGTCGCCTTCAGGTAAGGAGAGGCCGAGACTCGCCGGCATCGATGGCCGGTAACGGCCAACCTTGGTTGCGGGCACTACACAGGGCGAATCAAAGTCGGTATCTTCAATGGCCAGTTGAATCGATTCAACCTGAGTCAATGCGACTCGGGACCGTCGGAGCCGCCCGAATTTGCCGACCAAACGTTGCTCAGGGGAGAGAAGATGTCAAATGATCCACGTTGGCCTAGAGCACTGAAGATCGGGCTCGCGGGCGTTGCTGGGTGCGCACTCGTCGTGAGCGCTGCAGCGACCGGCGCGGCGGCGGCTACTGAGCCGCCCGCACCTGTGAGTGTTGCAGCGACCTCCGCGGCCTCCGGTTTTGCGGAGCAGCTGGAGAGCAGGTACGTCGATCCGGACCGGGTCTTCAGCACGGACGTGCGCTGGTGGCTCGGCGAGGCGTCGCACACCGACGAGACCCTCCTGGAAGAGATCCAGGCTCTCTACGACTCTGGGTTCCGTGGCGTGGAGCTGGCCATGCAGGGCGACAACGCCGCGCCAGACGCGACGTATGCCTACGGCACCGAGATGTGGACCCACAAGTGGAACTTGATGATGAACAAGCTCCTCGACCTGGGCATGGGCGTCTACCTCACCTCGGGCACGAACTGGGCAACCTCGAACGTGCCCGGGCTGGATCCGACAAGCCAGGCGGCCATGCAGAACCTGACTCTGGGCACCGGGACGGTGAACGCCGGCGCGAGCGTGACGGTGCTGCCGACGCCAGCGGCGAATGCGCGCAGGGCTGGGGCGAAGTTCGTGACCGCATACGCGTACGAGCTGGTTGAGGGAGTTGCCGTTGACGCGGACAGCTTCATCGACCTGGCGCCTTTGGTGTCGCAGGGCGCGGACGCTTGGACGCAGAACTTGAACTGGACAGCTCCCGCCTCCGGGAACTACCAGGTGTTCGCGATCTGGACGCAGGGGACATATCAGACTTCCAGCCCGTCCGCTCAGCCGAGTTATGCCACGAACTACTTCGATGTGCGTGGCGTGGAGGCGCTCAAGGAGTTCTGGGAGGAGCACTACCTGAGCGATCCCGACCTGGTGACGAAGTTCAAGCAGGGCGATGTCCAGCTGTTCATGGACTCTCTCGAAATTCACCCCGGCGGCGGAGCCGAATTTCAGGCGCCCGTGGCGACCGCGACCCAGTTCACTTTCTGGGCGGAGGACATGGCCGAGGAGTTCCAAGCGCGGAAGGGCTACGACATCACGCCGTACCTCTTCTTGATCAGGGGCGTCAAGTCCTTGGTTTACGACCCCTATCACTCCGTGGGCACCACCGGGGTGTACCGGCTGGCTGGTGACGAGGAGCGTCGTCAGGCCATCATCAATGATTGGCTCGACGTGCAGACGCAGCTGTACATGGAGCGGATGCTGACTCCCCTGAAGGAGTGGCTGAACTCGGTGGGCATCAAGACCCGGGCGCAGATCTCCTACGGTAAGCCGATTGAGAACTCCGAGCCCATCATGGCTGTGGACTACCCGGAGGCGGAGAACTTCAACCAGTACAACCAGGTGGACATCTTCCGCCTGTGGACCGGAGGTTCCAAGCTCGAGAACAAGGTGCTCTCCACCGAGACGGGAGCGCAGATGGCAATATACAACAACACTGCGCAGCGGGATCTCGAGGACGCCTACTCCGCCTTTGCTGCCGGCTTCCAGCGCATTGTCTGGCATGTCTGGGGTGCCGGCTACAGCTACGGCAATACTCAATGGCCCGGGCACAATCCGACCGGCTTCCGGCACTTCGGCACACGTCATCCGTCTGCGGCGGACTACGACGAGTTCAACGCGCACCTGGGTCGTGTGCAGCAGTTGCTGCAGACGGGGAAGTCACGCACCGATGTCGGGTTCATCCACCAGAACTGGACGCAGGGCGTGCGCTTCGGCGGTGGCGTCGCAAACGACAACACCGAGATGAACTGGCAGCTCGCCCATCAGGGTGTGTACTACCGTTCGACGGAGTTGCAGGACAACGGCTACACGTACGACTACTTCAGCCCGAAGTTCCTGTTCGACGACGATGTCACATTCGATGAGACCACCAAGACCATCGAGAAGGCCGGCTACAAGGCCCTGGTCCTGTACCAGGACTGGCTGGACATCGATGGTGCCAAGCGGATTCTCGATTGGGCGAAGAAGGGCCTTCCGGTGGTCATCCTGGAGGGCGCTGGTTCGCGTACGCCGCTCAACGACGGCAAGGGCGCGGAACTCGCGGCGGTCATGGCCAACCTGAAGACGCTGTCGACGGTTCGGACGGCGGAGGTCTTCGACATCCCGGCCGGCGGGTACTTCAGTGGCGACCCGGGCGGGTATGACGACAACGTCATGGAGAAGCTGCAAGAGCTGGGCGTGTATCCGACGACCGGGTACTCGGAGTGGAACCACCAGCTGCTCACGCAAACCCGTCAGGATGACGCCGGCAACGAGTACGTCTACGTCTACAACTACGACGACGGCTCGTACCACCAGTTCAGCCACAAGGAAAGCGTCCGGAACGAGGACCACGGCACCAACATCAAGACCGACATCGTGAAGGACGGGAAGTTCATCCCGTACGTCATCGACGCATGGACCGGCGAGGTGACCGAGCTTGCTGGTTACCGGTGGGAGGACGGCAAGACCGTGGTCCCGATCGACCTCGACTACAACAACATCGAACTGTTGGCGTTCGAGAAGGTCGACAGCGAGAAGCTGCACGTCATCTCCACGACCGCCGACTCGGCGCATGCTGTTGCCGATGGTGTTGCCGTCCGCGAGACCGAGAGCGGAAACGTGAAGACGGTGCTGAGCAACGGCAAGCAATACGAGAAGGCCGTGACGGTCCCGGCGGCGTACGACATCACCGACTGGGATCTGACGGTCGAGTCATGGCGGCCGAACGCGACCGCTGGGAACCTGACCCGCACGGAGACGATTGACGGCGTGACGACGACCAACCGGAAGACGTCCACGGTGAAGACTCCGATCAACGTGGCGCTGGACACGCTGACGACCTGGAACAACATCCCTGAGGTCGGCAATGCGGTTTCCGGCACGGGCCACTACGAGGCCACCTTTACCTGGGACGCCGACAGCGCCTCCGGTGCCTATCTCGACTTCGGAAACACGCTGGAATCGAGCATGAAGGTGTGGATCAACGGTCAGAAGGTCGGCGGGCACGTCAGCACCAACCCGACGAAGGCGAAGAAGGACGTCGGCGGTGTCGGCAAGCCCACCATCGATGACGGCACCGGTCAGCAGGTGCCCCTGGTGGGCACGGACCTCTACACGGGTGGGATCAACTGGACCAAACCCATCGTGGACGTCAGCCCGAATCTCATCGACGGAGAGAACGAGATCGTTATCGAGTACCACTCGGTGCTCTCGAACGTCCAGCTCAACCGCGGTGTCATCGCGCAGGGGCTGAACCAGCGCGGCTGGTGGGGCAACGACCAGGTCTACCTCGAGTTCGGTCCGCGCCAGGCGAAGATCGTTCCGTTCGTCGATCTGCGGTACGACGCCAACGCACCGGAACTCGCAGTCGCGGTGGATCCGGAGGTCGTGTTCCCGCCGAACAACAAGTGGCGCGCCGTGACGTTCGACATCGACGCGTCCGACGACTCGGGTGAGGTCGAGGTGGCACTCGTCGACGCGACGGCCGAGGGCCACAAGGCCGACGTCCGGGTCGTCTCCGACACCGAGGCTCGGGTGCTCGCCCGGAACGGCGCTGTCTACACCTTCGTGTTCGATGCGACCGACCCGAGCGGCAACACCACCACCAAGGAGGTCAGGGTCCGGGTCGGTCGCTAGGCCGCACACGACCCCCACGGCGCGCCGCCCCGTCCAGGCGGCGCGCCGTCGCCTCCAGGCCCTCGCCGACACTGCGCGCCGGCGTACGAGTGCCCCGCTCGGCGGCCGGCACGG
>NZ_JBFBAO010000145.1:0-15438 GCF_040682255.1 Micromonospora sp. NPDC051296
GTGGCCGACCTCGGCGAGCAGCCGCCGTACGATGTGTTTGCGCCCTTCGTGCAGGGTCAGCTCGACCTGGGCGGTACGCCCCAGACTGTCCACCACCCGGAACGAGTCGACCGTCACCGGGCCGTCCTCCAGCTCGACCCCGGCCGCAAGCCGCTTGCCGAGGTTGCGGGGGATCGGCCCTGACACCTCGCACAGGTACGTCTTCGGCACCCCGTAGGAGGGATGCATCAGCCGGTGCGCCAGGGTGCCGTCATTGGTGAGCAGCAGCAGGCCCTCGCTGTCCGCGTCGAGCCGCCCGACGTGGTAGACCCGCTGCTCGACCCGGTTGCCGAGGAAGTCGGCCAGCGCGGTGCGCCCCTTCTCGTCGGCCATGGTGGAGACGACGCCGCGCGGCTTGTTCATCGCCAGGTACACCAGCCGGTTGTCGGCCTGCAGCCGCTCGCCGTCGACGTGGATGACCGCGGTGGTCGGGTCGACCTTGTCGCCGAGCTGCGCCACCCGCCCGTTGACCGTCACCCGCCGGCGGAAGATCAGGTCTTCGCAGGCGCGCCGGGAGCCTACGCCGGCGGCGGCGAGGACCTTCTGCAGGCGCTCGGTGCCGGTGTAGACGGGGGCGTCGGGGGACGGGGTGCGGTTATCGCGTGGCATCGGCAAGCTCTTCTACGTCGTCGGGGAGGAACGGGGCCAGCGGCGGCAGGTCGTCGAGGCTGTTCAGGCCGAGCTTCTCCAGGAACATGATGGTCGTCTTGTACAGGTACGCGCCGCTGTCCGACTCGGTGCCGCACTCCTCGACCAGGCCGCGGGAGACCAGGGTACGGATCACCCCATCGCAGTTGACACCGCGGATGGCGGAGATCCGCGACCGGGTCACCGGCTGCTTGTACGCCACCACGGCCAGAGTCTCCAGCGCGGCCTGGGTCAGCCGGACCGACTGCCCGTCCAACACGAACCGTTCGACGTAGCTGGCGTATTCCGGCCGGGTGTACAGGCGCCAGCCCCCGGCCGCCCGGCGCAGCTCGAACCCGTGACCGGCGGCGGTGTAGCCGGCGGCGATCTCGTCCAGCATCGGGCCGACCCGCTCGGCGGGCTGCTCGAGCACCTGGGCCAGGGTCAGTTCGCTGACCGGCTCGTCCACCACCAGCAGGATCGCCTCCAGCGCGCCGCGCAGCTCGGCGTCGTCGAGCACCGGCGGCGGCTCGGGCACCGCCCGCGTCCGCCCCGCCGACCGCTTCCGCGCTGGGCCCCCACCGGCGCTCTCCCCCGCCGCCTCGGCCCGCTCGCCGGGCACCTCGGTCTGTCCGCCCACACCTGGCTGGCCCGGTGCCGGCTCAACGGTGCCCTCGGCCTGCGGGACGCTCGCCGGCTCGGCAGCGTCGCTGGCCGGCGGAACGCTCGCCGGCCCGACCACGCCGACGGCCGGCGAAACGGCGCCGTCGGCCACCTGGACACGCTCCGGTTCGACCTGCTCGTCGGCGCCGCCGGTCCGCTCGGCGGCCTCGCCACCCTGCTGAACCGGTGTGATCTCAGCCGCTTCGCCCGCCGTGACGTCGGCGCCCCCAGCGACGTCGGCATGCGGTGCCTGCGCAGCCGCAGGCTGCTCGTCCGGCTCCTCGCCGGGAACGCTGGCTTCCGCAGCCTCGGAGATGCTGGTGCGGGGGCGCCCCTGGCGGGGCAGTTCCGCGCCAGGATCCGTCGACTCCTCGGGTTCGCGTTGGCTGGGGACGTCGTCGGAGGTGGTTTCGCGGGGCGGGGTGGGGCGCTGCCAGGGTGGGATCCAGGCGGCGGCCTGGTCGGCCAACGAATCCCGGCGCTCCTCGCTGCTCATCCGCCTCGCTCCTCCGTCGTTCCCGTCCCGTCCTCGCCGGCCGCCGCACCCGCCGGGCTCTCGGCCGCCGGGGCCGCACTCGCCGCCGCGGCATCCGCTGTAGCCACGGCCGCCGCACCCGCCGGGCTCTCGGCCGCCGGGGCCGTACCCGCCGCCGCGGCATCCGACACACCCACGGCCGCCACATCCGTGGAGCCCCCGGCCGTGTCCGTCGGCTCGGCCGGGGTGCCGGCGTACTCGTCGATGCTCAGAGTCGCGCCGCCGTCGGCGGGACCGGTCCAGCGTACGGTCAACTCCTCCAGGGCCTGCTCCTGGACGAAGGCCACCACGCCCTGCCGGTACAGCTCCAGCAGGGCGAGGAACCGGGCGACCACCTCCAGGGTGGCCTCGCAGTCGGCGCAGAGCAACGAGAAGGTGGCGGTGCCGGCCCGGCGCAGCCGCTCGGCGATGATGCCGGCGTGTTCCCGGACGCTGACCCGGACCATGTGCACGTGGGCGATGGACACCTCGGGTATCGGCTTCGGGGTCATCGCCTTGACGGCCAGCTTGAGCAGCCGCTGCGGGCCGATGCCGAGCACCAGATCCGGCAGCGCCTCGGCGAAGCGGGGTTCCAGGGTGACGGCGCGGGGATAGCGGCGTCCGCCGACCTCCTCCAGCGCGGCGATGTGTGCCGCCGCCTCCTTGTACGCCTTGTACTGCAGCAGCCGGGCGAAGAGAAGGTCCCGGGCCTCCAGCAGAGCGAGGTCCTCCTCGTTCTCCACCTCGGCGGCGGGCAGTAGCCGGGCCGCCTTCAGGTCGAGCAGGGTGGCGGCGATCAGCAGGAACTCGCTGGCCTCGTCCAGGTCCCAGTCGTCGCCCATGGCCCGGATGTAGGCGATGAACTCGTCGGTGACCTGGTGCAGGGCGACTTCGGTGACGTCGAGCTTGTGCTTGCCGATCAGTTGCAGCAGCAGGTCGAACGGCCCGGTGAAGTTGGCCAGCCGCACGGTGAACCCGCCACTGTCCGCCGGCCCCGCACCGCTGCTGTCAGGTCCCACCTCGCCCGGCAGCACACCGGTGTCCGGCCCCACCGCGTCGTCTGGCGCCGCGCCGACGCCGGGCTCCGTGCCCACCACCGGGTCCGCGCCGGCCGCCGACATTGGTACGCCGGCAGCGCTGGAGTCAGCCGCCGCGGGCTGTTCCGCGGCGGCGGCCGGGTCGAGGGGCGGCGCGTTCACGCCGACGACCGTAGTCCACGGCCTGGACACCTGGCGTTACCGGCCTACCGCTCCGCCTGCGCGGCGATCACCTCGCGGGCCAACTGCCGGTAGTTGCGGGCGCCGGAGGAGGCCGGGTCGAGCGTGGTGATCGGGGCGCCGGCGACGGTGGACTCGGGGAACTTCACCGTCTTGGTGATCACCGTCTGGTACACCTTGTCGCCGAACGCCTCCACCACCCGCTGGAGCACCTGCCGGCAGTGGGTGGTGCGGCTGTCGTACATGGTGGCGAGGATGCCCTCGAGTTCCAGGTCGAAGTTGAGCCGCTCGCGCACCTTGTCGATGGTGTCCAGCAGCAGGGCCACGCCACGCAGGCTGAAAAACTCGCACTCCAGCGGGATGAGCACGCCGTGCGCGACGGTCAGCGCGTTGATCGCCAGCAGGCCGAGCGACGGCTGGCAGTCGATCAGGACGTAGTCGTACTCCTTGCGGACGCTCTTGAGCACCCGGGCCAGCGCCATCTCGCGGGCGACCTCGTTGACCAGCTGGATCTCGGCGGCGGAGAGGTCGATATTGGCCGGCAGCAGGTGCAGCCCGGCGACGTCGGTCTTGATCAGCACGTCCTCGGCGGTGACGTCGTCCTGCATCAGCAGGTTGTAGACCGACAGGTCCAGGTTGTGCGGGTTGACCCCCAGCCCGACCGAGAGGGCACCCTGCGGGTCGAAGTCGACCAACAGCACCTTGCGGCCGTACTCGGCGAGCGCGGCGCCGAGGTTGATGGTCGTGGTGGTCTTGCCGACGCCGCCCTTCTGGTTGGCCATCGCGATGATCCGGGCCGGGCCGTGCCGGTCGGTGGGCATCGGCTCGGGGATCGGCTTGCGCATCGTGTAGGCGGCCGGGTCGGCCGGCCCCAGGTCCGAGCCGAGGGCGTTCTGCTGCTCGCGGAGCTCCGACGTCCAGGTCTCGGCACGGTCACCGTTGCCAGCCATGTCCTCGTTGCCCCCTCCCGACGACCACCCGGCGTCGGAGCCGCCCGACGTCCTTCGCGGCGCCGCTGCGTACCCCGGTCATCTTGCCGCGAGGGCCGCGCCGATGCCGACTGTACGCCACCGGCCAGCAGGGCGTTCGGCACCCGCTCGGCGTGTCGGCCTGCGGCGTTCAGGCCCGCGCCCGCCGGGCCACCCAGGGGGCGCCCACAGTGTCATCTGACGACGGTCAGCCCCGGGCGCGTGGGTGCGCGGTGGCGTACACCTCGCGTAGCCGTTCGACGGTGACCAGTGTGTAGACCTGGGTGGTGGTGACCGAGGCGTGGCCGAGCAACTCCTGCACCACCCGCACATCAGCGCCACCGTCGAGCAGATGCGTGGCGTACGAGTGGCGCAGCGTGTGCGGCGAGACGGCCTGCGGCCCGTCGACGGTCAGGCCGGCCCGCGCCGCCGCGCGACGCAGGATGGTCCAGGCGCCCTGCCGGGTCAGCGGACCTCCCCGGGAGTTGACGAACACCGCCGGGGTGCCGCGACCGGCGGCGACCAGCCCCGGCCGGGCGCGCACCAGGTACGCGACCAGCGCCCGCAGCCCGTACCCGCCGATCGGCACCAGGCGGCTCCGGCCACCCTTGCCGCGCAGCAGCGCCACCCCCTCCTCGACGTCCAGGTCGTCCACGGCGGCGCCGACCGCCTCGGAGATGCGTGCCCCGGTGCCGTACAGGAACTCCAGCAACGCCCGGTCGCGCAGCGCCAGCGGTGCGCCGTCCCCCGCCGCGTCCACCGGGCCGGCGGTCTCCAGCAGCCGGACCACGTCGTCGACCGGCAACGCGCGGGGCAGCCGGCGCGGTGGGGTGGGTGGGCGCACGTCGCGGCTCGGGTCGGCGCCGACGAGACCCTCACGCAGCGCGAACCGGTGCAGGCCCCGCACGGCGCTGGCGGCGCGGGCCGCCGAGGAAACCGCCAGCGGCGGATACCCGTCGGCGCCGGCGCGCAGCCCGGCCAGGTGGCGTTCGATCTCACCGGCCGACACCGCCGCCAGGTCACTCACCCCGGCGGCGGCCAGCGAGCCGAGGTAACGCTCCAGGTCCCGGCGGTACGACGTGAGGGTGTTCGCGGCCAGTCCACGTTCGACGGTGAGGTGGTCCAGGTAGCCGCGCACGACACGGCGCAGGGCCGGCGCGGGTTCTGCACCCGCGCCGGCCCCGTCCGCCGTGGCGGTCAGCTGCTTGTCGCTCAGGCGAGCACCTCGGCAAGCGGCAGGGTGGGCAGGCCGTGCGCCTCGGCGACCGGGCCGTAGACGACCTGGCCGTCGTGGGTGTTCAGGCCCAGCGCCAGCGCCGGGTCGCGCCGCGACGCCTCGCGCCAGCCGCGGTTGGCCAGCTCCAGCGCGTACGGCAGGGTGACGTTGGTCAGCGCGTAGGTGCTGGTGTTCGGCACCGCGCCGGGCATGTTCGCCACGCAGTAGAAGATCGAGTCGTGCACGGTGTACACCGGGTCGGCGTGCGTGGTGGGCCGCGAGTCCTCGAAGCAGCCACCCTGGTCGATGGCGATGTCGACCAGCACGCTGCCGGGCTTCATCCGGGAGACCAGCTCGTTGGAGATCAGCTTCGGGGCCTTCGCGCCGGGCACCAGCACCGCGCCGATGACCAGGTCCGCGTCCAGCACCGCCCGCTCGATCTCGTACGCGTTGGAGGCGACGGTCTGCAGGTGGCCGCGGTAGATGGCGTCGGCCTGCCGCAGCCGGGCCACGTTCTTGTCCAGCAGCAGCACCTCGGACTGCAGGCCCAGGGCGATCGCGGCGGCGTTCATGCCGGACACGCCGGCACCGATGACGACGGTCTTGGCCGCGTACACGCCGGAGACACCACCGGGCAGCACGCCGCGGCCACCGCCGGTACGCATCAGGTAGAAGGCGCCGACCTGCGGGGCGAGCCGGCCGGCCACCTCGGACATCGGGGCGAGCAGCGGCAGCGACCGGTCGGGCAGCTCGACGGTCTCGTAGGCGATGCCGGTGACCTTGCGGTCGAGCAGCGCCTGGGTGCAGTCGCGGGACGCGGCCAGGTGCAGGTAGGTGAAGAGCACCTGCCCCGCACGCATCCGGTGGTACTCCTCGGCCACCGGTTCCTTGACCTTGAGCACCAGTTCCGCGGCGTCCCACACCTCGTCGGCGCTGTCCAGGATCTTGGCACCGGCGGCGGTGAACTCCTCGTCGGTGATGCTCGACCCGAGTCCGGCGCCGGCCTCGACGAAGACCTGGTGACCGCCGCGGGTGAACTCGTTGACGCCCGCGGGCGTGATCGCCACGCGGTACTCGTGGTTCTTGACCTCGCGTGGGATGCCGACCTTCACGATGCAGACACCTCTCTTCGGGGACCGATCCCCCGACTGCGCGGTGCCGCGGCAGCCCCTTTGCCGCCACGGTCCACCGGTCCCGCCGGCGGCAGTCTAGGCGCGACCACCCGTCACCGGAGCCTGCACTGTGACACCCGGTGGCCGCGGACGCTGACGATGTGTCAGGTATGGACCCGGGGTCGCCGGTGGACGCCACCTCAGCCGTCAGGACAGTGTTCGGCCATCATCGTCCCACTTGGGTACTCCGGTGCGGACAGCGACTCGGTAGATCACTATTGTGTCGCCTCATGACCACTCCTCCCACTCAGCCCGGGTATCCCCAGGGCGTTTCTGACAAGAGCAAGGTCGTCGCGGGCGTCCTGGGCATCCTGCTGGGCGGCCTCGGCGCCGGCCGCTTCTACACGGGCCACACCAAGATCGCAGTGCTGCAGCTCGTTGTCAGCCTCTGCACCCTCGGCGCGGGCGCCCTCTGGGGCCTCATCGACGGCATCCTGATCCTGGTCAACGGTGGCACCGACGCTCAGGGGCGTCCGCTGCGCGACTGACGATCCACACGAAGCAGGGGCCGTGCGGTGATCCGCACGGCCCCTTTCGTCGCGTACCGGGTCAGCCGGGCAGCGGAGTGTCCGCCCGGCGCAGCACCGACCAGCCGGCGTCGCGGGCACGGGCGGCGGCGAGCAGCCCGGCCACGCAGGACGCGTTGGTGATCTCGCCGGCCAGCACCATACCGACCGCCTCGTCCAGGTCGATCCGGACGATCTGCAGGTCGGCTTCCTCGTCGCGGCGGTCGTGCCGCTGCGACGGCGGCACGTCGCCGAGATCCCGGGCCAGGAAGACCCGGACCAGTTCATTGGTGAACCCGGGCGAGCTGTGCAGGTCGACCAGCACGTCGAGCCGGCCGGCGGTCAGGTCGACCTCCTCGGCCAACTCCCGTACCGCGGTCACCGCCGGGTCCTCGCCGGTGACGTCGGTCAGCCCGGCCGGCAGCTCCCACAGGCGCCGCCCGACCGGCTGGCGGTACTGGCGGATCAGCACCACCTGGCCGGCGTCGTCCAGCGCCACCACCGCCACCGCCCCGACGTGCCGGACGTGGTCGCGCACCGCGGTCCCGCCGCCCGGCATGCTCACCTCCTCGGTGACCACGTCGAAAATCCGGCCGTGGTAGCGCACCTCGCGGGACCGCACCTCGTACCGGTGCTCCACTGAACTCACGACGCCGAGGTCGCCTTCGCGGCGGTGCCGTTGCGGGTGGCCCGCGCGGTGGCGGTCGCCGCCTCGTCCAGGTCGACCGGCAGCTGGTCGGCCTGCGAGTACGCCACCGCGGCCTGGACGAAGGCGGCGAACAGCGGGTGCGGCCGGGTCGGGCGGCTCTTGAGCTCCGGGTGCGCCTGGGTGGCCACGAAGAACGGGTGCAGCTCGCGGTCCAGCTCGATGAACTCGACCAGCCGGCCGTCCGGCGAGGTGCCGGAGATCCGCAGCCCGGCCTTGGTCAGCTGGTCCCGGTAGGCGTTGTTCACCTCGTACCGGTGCCGGTGCCGCTCGCTGACCTCGGTGCTGCCGTACGCCTCGGCGACGATCGAGCCCTCGGCGAGCGCTGCCGGGTACGCACCCAGCCGCATGGTGCCGCCCAGGTCGCCCTTGCCGGCGACGATGTCCTCCTGGTCGGCCATGGTGGCGATGACCGGGTGCACGGCCTCCTCGTCGAACTCCAGCGAGTTGGCGCCGTCCAGCCCCGCCAGGTGCCGGGCCACCTCGATGGTCATGCACTGCAGGCCGAGGCAGAGCCCGAGCAGCGGGATGCCGTTCTCCCGGGCGTACCGGGCGGTGCCGATCTTGCCTTCGATGCCGCGCACGCCGAACCCGCCGGGGATGACGATGCCGTCGACGCCGGCCAGGGCCGCCGCCGCACCCGCCGGGGTGACGCAGTCGTCGCTGGGCACCCAGCGCAGCTGCACCCGGGCCCGGTGGCCGAAGCCGGCCGCGCGGATCGCCTCGCTGACCGACAGGTACGCGTCGGGCAGGTCGACGTACTTGCCGACGAGGGCGACGGTGACCGTGCGCCGCGGCTGGTGCACCCGCTCCAGCAGGTCGTCCCAGCCGCCCCAGTCCACGTCCCGGAAGGAGAGCCCGAGCCGACGCACCACGTACGCGTCGAGGCCCTCCCGGTGCAGCACCTTGGGGATATCGTAGATGCTGGGCGCGTCCGGCGCGGCGATGACCGCCTCGGCGTCGACGTCGCAGTAGAGCGACAGCTTGTGCTTGAGCTTGTCCGGGATGTCCCGGTCGGACCGGCAGACGATGGCGTCGGGCTGGATGCCGATGCTGCGCAGCTGCGCCACCGAGTGCTGGGTCGGCTTGGTCTTCAGCTCACCCGAGGGCGCCAGGTACGGCACCAGCGAGACGTGCAGGTAGAAGCAGTTGTCCCGGCCCAGGTCGTGGCGGACCTGACGGATCGCCTCCAGGAACGGCAGCGATTCGATGTCGCCGACCGTGCCGCCGACCTCGGTGATCACCACGTCCGGGGTACGGCCGTCGTCGTCGGGGTCGCCCATGGCCAGGATCCGCGACTTGATCTCGTTGGTGATGTGCGGGATCACCTGGACGGTGTCGCCCAGGTACTCACCGCGCCGCTCCTTGGCGATCACGTCGGAGTAGATCTGGCCGGTGGTGACGTTCGCCTTGCCGGACAGCGCCCGGTCCAGGAAACGCTCGTAGTGGCCGACGTCGAGGTCGGTCTCGGCGCCGTCCTCGGTGACGAACACCTCGCCGTGCTGGAACGGGTTCATCGTTCCCGGGTCGACGTTGAGGTACGGGTCGAGCTTCTGCATCACCACGCGAAGTCCCCGCGCGGTCAGCAGATTGCCGAGGCTGGAGGCGGTCAACCCCTTACCCAGCGAGGAGGCGACGCCTCCGGTGACGAAAATGTGCCTGGTCGTCCGTGCTGAAGGGGCCAACGCCTGCTCCCGTGTCGTCCGTCGCGGTCGTGCAGACCGCCGAGCCGATCAGCGAAGTGATCACGCGATCCACGGGATTCCACGGTAACACCTCCCCGGCGGCGTGTCGGTGCCGCACCCGAGGTACGTGTCGCCGGGTCACCCGGTCGCGACCTCGGCCGATGAACGCACGGCCCGGCCGCGACCGCGTCCGGCCCCCGGTCCGGCGCCGCCCGGCTTCCCGTCCGCCCCGCCGGCCGCTGCGTGTTCCGCGTCCCCGTCCGGCGTCACGCCACCCTCAACCGGGCCACCCTCAACCGGGCCGGCATCGGCCGGGCCGGCATCGGCCGGACGGACCGGGCCGGGCCGGGTCCGATCCGCGGAATGATCGAGCACCCGCAACGCGGACAACGCCGCCACCGGCACCACCAGGGCCGCGGCCGCGCCCGCCACGTCCAGCGCCGCAGCGCCCAGCACGCCGCCCACCCCGGCGGCCACAGCGGTACCCGCCATCGCCGCACGGATCGCCGGGTAGATACCGAACAGCCGCATCAGCCCGCCCCAGGGCTGGAGCAGGGCGAACCACACCAGCAGGGCACCGGCCAGGGCCAGGACGGTCAGCGGACTGTTGACCAGGGTCTCGACGTTGGAGGCGCTGGACCGCCGCACGGTCAGCCCGCCCGTGCCGTCGCCGAGCGCGGCGAGGAACCGGCCCAGGCTGCCCCGTTCGCCGGGCGGACGGCCCAGGTCCACCACCGCGAAACCGACCGTCACCGCCAGCCCGGCCATGGCCGCCCAGGCGAGCCGGGTCAGGGTCAGCCAGCCACCCGCGCTGATCGCCGCGGCGACGCTCACCCCCGCGGTCAGCGCGATCGCGCCGATCGAGTCGGCACCCAGGTACGGGCTGCCGACCACCACCACGGCGGCCCCACCGACGACGACCATGACCATCGGCCGCCACCCACGGCGCACCTGCTGGGCGAGCCAGCCCGCGCTCAGCAGGGCACCGGCGATGAACACCCCGAGCCCGACGGTGCCGAGCCCGGCGTACCGGCCCCCCTCCAGCGCCGAGTAGCCGATCACGCCGTTGAGCTGTAGTCGGGCACCGGTGACCACGTCCAGGCCGATGGCCAGCGCGGTCAGCCCGGCCACCGCGCCGAGCGGGCCGAGGGTGCTGCGGTAGCCCGGGGCGAGCCGCACCAGCAGCGTCGCGGCGGCCAGCAGCACGGCGGTCAGCCCGGCGAAGGTGGCCGCCGGGTGATGGTTGCGCCACCACGGCACGGCCTCGGCGAGCAGGGCCGCCGGCATCGCGAGCGCGGCGGCGACAAGCAGCACCTCCACGGTCGCCACCACCCGGCGGGGCACCGGCTTCGGACCGTACGGCCCGGCGTGCCGGCGGGCCCGGCGCAGCAGCGGCAGCACCGCCACCGCGAGCGCCACCTGCACGGCGGCCAGCAGCGTGAAGAACCGGCCGGCCACCTGCCGCTGGGCGGCGGCCTCCCGGTCCGCGTCGGCGGGCTCGGCGATCGCGGCGGACAGGTCATCCGGCCGGCCGCCGACCGACTCCGCGGGCCGGCCGAGGAACGGCCGGTCCGGCATCGGGCGGCCCAGCGCGGCCAGGGCGGTCGGGGCGAGGTCGACCAGTTGCAGGTAGCCCCGGCGGCCGGTGCTGGGCGAGGTCAGCCAGCCGTTCTCCCAGCCGGGACCGTCGGCGATGGCCACGTGCAGCCGGGACGGCCGTTCGGTGTCGGAGACCCCCGCGACGATCACCAGGGACTGCGGCGGCCGGCCGGCGAGCACCCGGGCGAGTTGCTCGTCGGCCGTACGGGCGGCTGCCGCGCGCACCGCCGGGTCCTCACCGGCGACCATGCCGAGATCGACGATGCTGAGCACGCAGGAGCCGAGCAGCCCGGCCGGATCCTCCGGCAGGGTCGGCTCGTACCGGTCGACCCGGCCGAACGGCCGGGCGGCGGCCACCGCCGCTCCGGGGCCGACCGCCACCGAGCAGCGCACCGACTCCGACAACGCGCCAGGCACCGTCCCCCAGGGCAGCCGGTCCTGGTTGTGCAGGACGACACTCTCCTGTTCCGGCAGGTTCGCGCCGATGCGGTCGGGCCGCTCCACCGTCACCTCCACCGGCGGGCACTGCCCGTCCGACCGGCTGCCGGTCCAGGCGGCGAAGCTGCCCGCGCCGAGGGTCAACCAGCCGTCCACCGGGCAGGTGGGCTGGTGCGCGGAACGCACCGACAGCGACCCGATCGAGCCGTCCCGGGCCAGCTGCCACAACGTGGGCGTGCCCTGCGGATCCACGTCCTCCCAGCGCAGCCCGGCCACCCCGACCACGACCACGTAGTCCGCGCTACGCCGCGGCGGCGGCGTCTGCGGCCCGGCCGACAGCGCGGTGATACCGAGCGCCACCACGACCAGGGTGAGCAGGATCGGAGCGATTCGGCGCAGCATCACCGGCGTCCCGTCGACGGCGCGTCGGCGTCGGGCGTGGCCGGCCCTGCCTGCCCGGGGGTCAGCTCGGCGTAGAGCGCGACCAACTGGGCGAGGGTCTCCGCCTCGGTGGGCCAGGTCGCCGCCCGCGCCGCACCGCGCCGGCCCAGCTCGGCACGGCCGGCCTCGTCGTCGAGCAGGCCCCGCACCGCCGCGTCGACCGCGTCGACGTCACCCGGCGGCACCAGCACCGCCGCGTCGCCGACCAGATCCGGCAGGCCACCCACCGCGGTCGCCACCAGGGGTACGCCGGCCCGCAGCGCCTCCTGCGCGAACAGCTGGCGGGCCTCCCAGTCGCTGGTCACCACGGCCAGATCCGCGCCGACGAGCAGGTCGGCCACGTCGGTGCGGTGCCCGAGCAGGGTGACCGGGGCGCGGGCGGCGCTGATCCGGGCGGCCAGCGGCAGGTAGGCCGGGCCGCTGCCGGCGATCACCACAGCCGCTGGTGGCGTGCGCTCCCGCCACCGGGCGGCGGCGTCCACCAGCACGTCGTAGCGCTTCTGCGGGTGTAACCGGCCCACCGACAGGATCAACGGCTGGTCCGCGGCGACCGCGAACTCGGCCCGGACGGCGGCGCGACGCCGGCGCGGCGGGGGCAGCGTCGGGGCGGCCACCGGGGCGAGCCGGGCGTCCGCCGCGCCCAGCGCTGCGGCGCGTTCGACCAGGTCGTCGGACGCACCGAGGGTCACCCGGGCGCCCCGGGCCACGATCCGCTCCACCAGCCGGGACAGGCCACCACGCAGCCCACCGACCAGCACCGCGTTGTGCCAGGTGACTACGAGCGGGACGGCGGGCCGGGCGAGCACCGCGACCAGCCCGGCGCGCAGCCCGTGAGCGTGCAGGACGCTGACCTGCTCGCCGGCGAGCACCCGGCGCAGCGCGGCGACCGCGCGGGCGTCGGCCGGGGTGGGGCTGGCCGGGATCTCCACCGGCTGGAACCGGGCACCGACGGCCACGAAGTCGAACTGTTCCTGGGTCGCCGCCGGTCCGCAGACCAGCACCGACTCCCCGGCGGCGGCCAGTCCACCGGCCAGCGCACGCACGTGCTGCCCGACGCCGCCGGTACTGGAGGCGAGCAACAGCACCACCGTGCCCCGCCGGTCGGGGGTCGCCGTCGGTTCACTCCTCGCGCTCACCGGCCAAGTCCTTCGTTCGCGACTGCCGGGCTCGCAAGCTCACTCCTCGCGCTCACCGAGCCGGCCTTTTCGTTCGCGACTGCGGGGCTCGCAAGCTCACTCCTCGCGCTCACCGGGCCGGCCTTTTCGTTCGCGACTGCGGGGCTCGCAAGCTCACTCCTCGCGCTCACCGGGACACCGGCTCCTTCCCGTCGCCCCGCTCCGGGGTGTTCCCGTCCTCCTGCCCGCGCCGGGTCCGGGCGCGGCGCAGGCGCCGACGCAGCCCGGCCAGCAGCGGTTGCAGGTCCCGCCGGTCGACCAGCCACACCACGCCGAGGAACACGACGCCGACCAGGACTCCGGACAGCATGCCCTGCACCAGCGCCACCCACCGCGTCGGGGTGCCGTCCCCCGCATTCAACAACGACAGCAGCGCCAACGCGGCGAGCGCGGCCGTCGTGCCGGCTAACAATCCGGCGGCACCGGCCCGGGCGGCGCCGTCGAGCGCCGCCCGGCCGGCCACGCGCAGCACGGCGACCAGCAGCAGCCCGCCGAGCAGCAGCATCCCCACCGAGTTGGCCAGCGCCACGGCGAGCACCCGGTCGGCCACCGGAAGCAGGGCCGCCAGCGGCAGCGTGGCCAGCAGCACCGCCAGCCAGCCGGCGCTGATGGCGGCGGTGGCCGCCCGGGTCGCCCCCCGGGCGTACAGGGCCCGGGAGAGCACCGCGAACAGCCCGTACCCGAGCAGCCCGGGAGCGAAGCCGGCGACGGCGGCGGCGGTGGCGCCCGCGTTGAGGGGGAAGAACCGTCCGATCGGACCGGCCGCGCCGACCAGCACCGCCGCGCCGAGGAAGCTGAACAGCAGCACCCCCCGCAGGGTCGCCGACAGGGTGTCGCGGTAGGTCCCCTCGTCCCCGCCCGTCGCCGCGGCGGCCAGGGTGGGGTACGCGGCCGTGGCCAGCGGTACCGCCAGCACCGCCCAGGGCAGCAGGTAGACCGTCAACGCCAGGTTGAACACCTGGGGCGCCTCGGTGGGGCCGCCGGCGAGCCGGTTGAGCATCACCAGCAGCGCCACCTGCTGGGCGGTGACCGTGACGACGCCGGCCACGGCCAGCCCACCCACCCGGGCCCGCGCGTCGGCCGGGAACGCGTACCCGGGACGCAACGTCAACCGCAGCCGGCGCAACGGGATCAGCAGCGACAGCGACAGCACCACCACACCGAGGGTGGTGCCGCCCGACAGGATCAGCTCCGCGCCGCGGCCCGCCTGCGCCACGCTCGCCCCCGTTCCCGCCACCGAGGCGAAGACGAGGTACGTCACGATCACCGTGACGCTGGACAGCAGCGGCGCGATCACCGGCCAGGCGAAGCGGCGGTGCGCCTGCAGCACGCCCGCGAGCACGATACCGATGCCGTACAGCGGCAGCTGTGGCGCGAAGACCCGCAGCATCCGGGCGCCCGCCGCCAGTTCCTCCGGCGACCGGCCCTCGCCGATCAGGGAGACCACCGGGCCGGCGCCCACGGCCAGCAGCACCGCCAGCGGCACGAGCAGGGTCACCGTCCAGGTGAGCAGGGCCCCCGTGGTGGCCGTCACCGCCCGCCGGTCACCGGCCGCGACCGGCCCGGCGAGCAGCGGTACGACCAGGCTGGCCAGCGCCCCACCGGCGACGATCTCGAAAATGATGTTGGGCAGGGTGTTCGCGATGACATACATCGCACCCAGGTCACTGCCCTGCACCACCCAGGTGAACACGGCGGTACGCCCGAACCCGGCCAGCCGGCTGAGCACGGTGAGTACGGCGATGAGCGCGGCCGCTCCGGCCACCCGGCCGGCGCCGGCGAGGGGTGCCGGTCTGGTCACGTCAGTCGGCGCGACGGCCCAGCGCGTCGAGTTCACGCAGGCCCGGGGTACTCGCGATGACAGACGTGAAGCTCACCTTCTCGCTGGCCGCGGTCAGCCCGGCGAGCACCGCGAGCAGCCCGGCCCGGCCGAGCGGACCGGTGCGGGCGGCCAGCGCCACGCCGAGCACGGCACCCAGGGCGTTCGCGCCGCTGTCGCCGAGCATCACGTCCTCGTCGAGATCGGCCGGGAGCAGCCCGGCGGCGGCGCCGACCGCGCCGGCGGCCAGCCCACCCTGCGAGCCGGCGGCCAGCGGCACGCCGAGCAGCAGGCCCGACTTCAGCGCCCGCCCGGGACGCAGGTCGAGCAGGTTGAGCAGGTTGGCCGTGCCGGCCACCACACCCGCACCGAGCAGCACGTCGACGCCCCGGCCCAGCGCACCCTGCCGCCGTCGGTGGCGGTGCCCGGCCACCCGCGGGTCGGCGGCGAGCAGCGTCGCGGCGCCCAGGCCGGCCGCACCCACTCCGACGATCTTCACCAGGCCGGCGGTGACCCTCCCCTGCCGCAACGCGGCCAGGTGCCCGGTGAAGCCCTTGGCGGCCTTCTGCTCCGGGCGGGCGCCGACCACGTCGTCGTAGAGCCCGACCGCACCGGCACCGAGCCCGGCCACCAGTGCCGCCGCCCCGGCCGGC
>NZ_JBFBAO010000146.1:0-15419 GCF_040682255.1 Micromonospora sp. NPDC051296
ATCGGCACCGTCAACCGGGGCGTGCTGGCCGACAAGCAGCTGGTGCTGATGCTGGCCGGCTCGCCGGCCGGGCACGAGCGGGTCGAGCGGTACACCACCGGCCGGCACGTCGACGGGGTGCTGTTCGCCTCGCTGCACGGCGCCGACCCGCTGCCCGCCAAACTCGCGGCGCTGGGCATCCCAGTGGTGTGCAGCGGCCGGCCGCTGGACGGTTCGGACGTGCCGTACATCGACGTCGACCAGGTCGGCGGGGTGACCCGGGCGGTGCGGCACCTGATCGACGGCGGGCGGCGCCGGATCGCCACCATCGCTGGTCCACAGGACATGGTCGCCGGGATCGAGCGGCTGGCCGGCTACCGGGACACGGTGGCCGCCGCTGGGCTGCCGGAAATGGTGGCGGTCGGCGACTTCACCCGGGAGTCCGGGGCGGCGGCGATGCGCGAACTGCTCGCCGCCCACCCCGACCTGGACGCCGTCTTCGCCGCGTCGGACCTGATGGCCCACGCCGCCCTCCGTACGCTGCGCGAGGCGGGTCGGCGGGTACCGGACGACGTGGCGGTGATCGGCTTCGACGACATCGAGACCGCCGCGTACACCGACCCACCGCTGACCACCGTCCGGCAGCCGATACTGGAGCTCGGCCGGCAGGGCACCCGGCTGCTGCTCCGCCTCGCCGCCGGCGAGCCCGTCGAGCCGGCCCTCATCCTCCCCACCGAGCTGGTCATCCGCGAATCCGCCTGAAGTGCAAGGAAGGGCCCCTTTTTAACGCCTCCGGTAGAGAAAGGGCCCCCTGCTAACACCTGGCCGGTCAACGGCTGGCCGGCTTAATCCGTGGCGATCAGCGACCGGGCTGGCTAGCCTGCCGCACATGTCCGATCCGGTCCGGCTGCTGGCCGTGCCCGCCCTCTCCGACGGCGTCGAGTACGCCTACCTGGCGACCGTGGCGCCCTCGACCCGGCTGGTCTTCACCGCTGGCGCCTGCCCACTGGGCACCGACGGGCGTACCGTCACACCGGGTGATCATGTCGCCCAGGCCCGGCAGGTGATGGCCAACCTGGAGGCCGCCCTCACTGCCGGCGGCGCGACCTTGGCCGACGTGGTCAAGAGCACGGTGTACGTGGCGTCGTCGCAGCGGGCCGATCTGGTCGCCGTGTGGCAGGTGGTCCGGGACACCTTCGGCGACCACGACCCGCCCAGCACACTGCTCGGCGTCGCGGTGCTCGGCTACCCCGACCAGCTCGTCGAGGTCGAGGCGATCGCCGCCGTAGCGGCCCGCTGACCGCCCATGCTCATCCGCCCCGCGCACCCCGACGACGCGCCAGCGGTGGTCGCGCTGCGTACGCTCGTGTTTCCCTTCCTGCTCCGTGGCGTCGCGTCCACCCGGCAGCTGATCCCGGGCGGTGGATGGCGGGATCACCACCGTCGCGTTGACCGGGAACGACGCGGCGAACGCACCGATGCTGGCGGTCAACACCCGGCTCGGCTACCGGCCGGTGGCCAGCCAGTGGTCCTGCGTACGCGAGCTGCGGCCGGCCGGCTGAGCCGGCCCGGCCGGCGGCGACCGCCGAGTCATCCGCCCGCGTACACCCGCTCGGCGGTGGCGAAGGTGTCGGCGCCGAAAAGCACCAGCCGAGCCTCGGTGACGCTCACCGGGGTCGCCGCGCGCAGCACCGACAGGGCCTGCGCCACCGCGTCCTCGACCGGCCAGCTGTAGATCCCGGCGGAGATCAGCGGGAAGGCGACCGTGGCCGCGCCGAGCCCGTCGGCGACGGCGAGGCTGTTGGCGTAGCAGTCGCGCAGCAGCGCCGAGCGGTCCTCGGTGGCCGACCAGACCGGGCCGACCGTGTGCACCACCCAGCGCGCCGGCAGGTCACCCGCGGTGGTCGCCACCGCCTGCCCGGTCGGCAGGCCCCGGCCGTACCGGGAGGCGCGCAACGCGCGGCACTCTTCGAGGATCGCCGGCCCGCCCCGGCGGTGGATCGCGCCGTCCACTCCTCCGCCGCCGAGCAGCGACGAGTTCGCGGCGTTGACCACCACGTCCACCCGCTCGGCGGTGAGGTCCCCCTCGACCAGGGTGATGTCCACGTCAGTCCTCCGTGATCGGCTGGCCGAGCGAGCGGCGGGCCAGCAGGGTGGCGCCGGCCACCGCCGCCGGCATGAGCAGCACCGCCCCGAGTGGGATCAGGAAGCAGACGAAGACCGCCACCCCGAACCCGAGCGCGGTGGGGCGGTCCGCCCGCAGCGCCGCCCGGCGGTCCGGCAGCCGCTTGCCCCGACGGTAAAAAGGCGCGCCCACCAGTTCCACGGCGAGCAGCCAGCCGCCCACCGAGGCACCGATCACCGGTACCACGGTCTGGCCGACCACCGGGATGAAGCCGGCGGCGAACAGCGGGATGCCGACCAGTGCCGCCAGGGCCACCAGGCGGATCGAGTCGGCGGTGCTACGCCGCAGCGACGGCCAGAACGGCACCTCGACCGCGTCGGCGGCACCGCCGTACCGCTCCTCCACCCGCTCCGAGATCTTCTCGTAGAACGGGTCGCCGATGACCAGCGTGACCGCCGTGAAGGTGAGCACCGTGAGCAGGCCGCCGAGGCCGAGGAAGGCCAGCGCGGCGATCACCCGGACCAGGCTCCGCGCCACCGCCGGCCAGTCGTCGGCGAACGGGGTCACCGCGGCGGCCAGGTCGCCGACGAAGAACACCAGGGTGGCGTACGCGGCGACGAAGATCACCCCGGAGATCAGTGCCGGTACGACGCCGAGCAGCATCAGCCCGGGGCTGCGTACGTAGAGGCCGACGCCGCGGAGCAGTAGCGCGGCCCCACCGGCGAACCGGCGTGCGGCGCTCACGGCGGTGCCCGGGATCCCGGATGCGTCCACGTCGGAGAGCCTAGTCACCCGTTGCCGCATCAACCGGTTGACGGATCGCCGGAGTCAACCGGCGCCATGGAGATCGCCTACGGCTGGTCGATCCGCCCCCGGCTCACCGCCGCGACCCTGGACGGGTACTCGAAACGCCAACGGCGAAAGGCGACGCCATGCCGGTCATCGAGGTGACCAACCTGCACAAGCGGTACGGCGAGACGGTCGCCGTGGACGACGTGTCGTTCACCGTCGCGGCCGGGGAGATCTTCGGCGTGCTCGGCCCGAACGGTGCCGGCAAGACCACCACCGTGGAGTGTGTCGCCGGGCTCCGCGTCCCAGACGGGGGCGGGGTGTCGGTCCTCGGGCTCGACCCCCGCCGGGACGCCACCCGACTCCGCCAACTGGTGGGGGTGCAGCTTCAGGAGAGCCAACTGCCGGACCGGCTCCGGGTCGCGGAGGCGCTGGAACTGTACGCGTCGTTCTACCGCGACCCGGCCGACCCGGCCCGGCTGATCGACGAACTGGGCCTCGCCGAGAAGCGGAACACCCCGTACGACAAGCTCTCCGGCGGTCAGAAGCAGCGACTGTCGATCGCGCTGGCGCTGGTCGGCAATCCGAAGATCGCCATCCTGGACGAGCTGACCACCGGACTCGACCCGCAGGCCCGGCGGGACACCTGGAGTCTCATCGAACGGGTGCGGGACCGCGGCGTGACGATCGTGCTGGTCACCCACTTCATGGAGGAGGCCGAGCGGCTCTGCGACCGGGTGGCCGTGATTAATCAGGGGCGGGTGGCGGCGCTGGACAGCCCTGCCGGGCTGGTGACCTCCGTGACGCCGGAGCAGCGAATCCGGTTCCGCCCGTCCGCACCGGTGGACGACCGGCTCTTCACCGATCTGCCGCAGGTCAGCTCCGTGACCCGCAACGGCAGCCAGGTGGTGGTGGCCGGCACCGGTGACGTGCTGCACGCGGTCACCTCGGTCCTCGCCCGCAACCAGATCATCGTCGCCGAACTACGGCTGGAGCAGGCCACGCTGGACGACGCGTTCGTCGAGCTGACCGGGCACCGGCTCACCGACTGAGGGGAACACGATGCACGCCTTCGGACAGATCCTCAAGACTGAGGCGAAGCTCTACCTGCGGGACATCCCGACGCTGGTGCTCACCATCGGACTGCCCACCCTGATCCTGGTGGTGCTCGGGCTCATCCCCACGCTCCGTGAGCCCGACGCGAACTTCGGCGGGCAGTCCTTCATCACCTACTTCACCCCGTCGCTGCTGGTGCTGACGCTGGCGATGGTCGGGGTGAACGCCCTGCCCACCGTGCTGGCCACCTATCGGGAACGGGGCATCCTCCGTCGGCTGGCCACCACACCGGCCAGTCCGCTGGCGCTGCTGACCGCCCAACTCGTCCTCGCCCTGGTCGGCATCCTGACCAGCGCGGTCATACTCGCCCTGGTCGCCCGGTTCGCGTTCGGCTCACCGCTGCCCCAGCACCTGCTCGGCTTCGTGGCGGCGCTCGTCCTGGGTACAGCGGCACTGCTCGCGTTGGGGCTGCTGGTCGCCGCGGTCGCCCGGACGGCCAAGGCCGCGCAAGCACTGGCCGTACCGCTGTTCATGGTGGTCATGTTCTTCGGCGGGGTCTACCTGCCGCGGTTCCTGCTGCCCGACTTTCTGGCCGAGGTCGGCGCCTACACCCCGCCCGGTGTGCAGGCGCTGCTCGACGCCTGGACCGGCACCGCACCGCACCCGCTGCACCTGGGGATAATGGCGGTGATCGCCGTGGCGGCCAGCGCCGGTGCGGCGAAACTGTTCCGCTGGGAGTGAGCGGGGGCCGGGATGACCTGCAGCAGCAACGAGGCCGACCGGCTGGACAGTTGGCAGGCGCGGGAGGCGGGCCTGTACCGGGTGCTGCCCTACGCAGGGCTGGCCGTCGGGACGCTGCTGGCCACCGTCACCCCGGCACCCAGCGGCCTCCCGGCGACGCCCACCCTGGCCATCACCGCGGCGGCCGGGTGCTGGGTCGCCTGGTTCCTCACTTTGCATCCGGCCTGGCAGAGCCGGCGTGGGCTGATGGTGGTCTACTACGTCGGGCTGCTCGCGTTCGCCACCGCCCTGGTGATCGCCAACCCGTGGTACGCCTTCTTCGCCTGGGTGGGTTTCCTGCACGCCTTCCTCGCGCTGCCCGGCAGGTGGGCGTTCGCCGGGGTGGTCGCGACCGCCGTCCTGGTCGCCACCGCACAGGCCGGCGGCCTGGCCAGCGCAGCGACTAACTGGCCACTCTGGCTGGTGCTGGTGCTCTTCAACGGGCTGGTGGCCAGCGGCGTGAGCTGGTTCCGCCTCGTCGCCGAGCGGCAGAGCAACCACCGCAAGCTGCTGCTGGAGGAGCTCGCCACGGCCAATCGCCAGCTCGCCGAGACGGCGCGGGAGAACGAGGGGCTGCACGCCCAGCTCATCACCCAGGCCCGGGAGGCGGGCGTGCTGGACGAGCGCCAGCGGATGGCCCGGGAGATCCACGACACCCTGGCCCAGGGGCTGACCGGCATCATCACCCAGCTGGAGGCCGCCGAGCAGTCCCGGGACCGCTCCGCCGACTGGCGGCGACACGTGGACAACGCGCTGGCCCTGGCTCGGGAGAGCCTCACCGAGGCACGCCGCTCGGTGCGGGCGGTCCGCCCGGAGCCGCTGGAGACCGCCCGGCTGCCCGACGCGCTCTCCGAGCTGGGCGGGCGCTGGTCTGCCCTGCACGGGGTACGGGCCAACGTCAGCACCACCGGCACGCCCCGCCCGCTGCACCCGGAGATCGAGGTGACTCTGCTCCGGGCCGCCCAGGAGGCGCTGGCCAACGTGGCCCGGCACGCCGCAGCGTCCCGGGTCGGGCTGACCCTGTCGTACATGTCGGACGTGGTGACCCTGGACGTCCGTGACGACGGGACGGGTTTCGACGTCGCCAACGCACCGGCGGCCCGGGAGCCGGACGGCGGCTACGGCCTGACCGCCATGCGGCAGCGGGTGACCCGGGTCGGCGGTCGACTGGACGTCGAATCCGAGCCGGGCGGCGGCACCGCCGTTTCGGCGTCCGTACCCGCGCTTCCCGGAGGTGCCGGTTGACCGAGCTGGTACGCCTGCTGATCGTCGACGACCACCCGGTGGTGCGGGACGGTCTGCGCGGCATGTTCACCGGCGACCCCGGCTTCGAGGTGGTCGGCGAGGCGGCGGACGGTTCCGAGGCGCTGGCCCGGGCCGCGACCCTGCATCCGGACGTGGTGCTGATGGACCTGCGGATGCCCGGGATGGACGGGGTGACCGCGATCGGCCGGCTGACCCGCTCGGGCAGCCCGGCGAAGGTGCTGGTGCTGACCACGTACGACACGGACGCGGACGTGCTGCCGGCGATCGAGGCCGGCGCCACCGGCTACCTGCTCAAGGACGCTCCCCGCGAGGAACTGGTCCGGGCGGTACGGGCCGCCGCCCGGGGTGAGTCGGTCCTCTCGCCCAGCGTGGCCGGCCGGCTGATGGGCCGCCTGCGCGCACCCCGCCAGCCGGCCGAGGAGCCGCTCAGCCAGCGCGAACTGGAGGTGCTCACCCTGGTGGCCCGCGGCTCGTCGAACCGGGAGGCCGCCGCCCGGCTGTTCATCAGCGAGGCCACGGTCAAGACCCACCTGCTGCACGTCTACGCCAAGCTCGGGGTCAACGACCGGGCCGCGGCGGTGGCCGCCGCGTACGACCGGGGTCTGCTCACCCCCGGGGGCAGGTGAGCGGGTGCGGGCGTCGCGGTTGATCTCGTTGCTGCTGCTGTTGCAGGCGCGGGAGGTGATGACGGCGGCGGAGCTGGCCCGGGAGCTGGAGGTCTCCGAGCGGACGGTGTACCGGGACGTGCTGGCGCTCTCCGCCGCCGGGGTGCCGGTCTACGCCGACCGGGGTCGGGCCGGCGGCTACCGGCTGCTCGGCGGCTACCGGACCCGGCTGACCGGGATGACCCGGGACGAGGCGGAAGCCCTGTTTCTCGCCGGGCTGCCCGGCCCGGCCGGCGACATGGGGCTGGCCGACGCGGTCGCGGCGGCGGAACTGAAGGTCCTCGCGGCACTGCCGCCGAGCCTGCGCGACGCGCCCGCACGCACCGGGCAGCGGTTCCACCTGGACGTGCCGGGCTGGTACCGGCAGACCGCGCCACCACCGTGGCTGGCCGAGCTGGCCGGCGCGGTCTGGCGGGACGGGGTGGTCACGATCCAGTACCGACGCGGCGACCACGAGGTCACCCGGCGGGTCTGCCCGTACGGCCTGGTGCTCAAAAGCGGAATCTGGTATTTGGTCGGCCGGGTCGGCGAGGACCTGCGCACCTACCGGGTAGACCGGGTGACCGCGGTCGAACCGCACGAGGAGACCTTCGACCGGGAACCCGGCTTCGACCTGGCGGACCACTGGCAGGCACAGGCCGAGTCGTTCCTGCGGAGCATGCTGCGGGCCGAGGTGACGCTCCGGCTGAGCCCCACCGGCCTGCGCCAGCTCCGACACCTGGCCGACACCCCGTTCGGGTACGACGAGGCGGTCGCCGCCGCGACCGGACCCGACGGGCAGGGCTGGGTCACGACCCGGCTGCCCGTCGAGTCCGTCGAGGTGGCGTACACCCAACTGCTCGGGCTGGGTCCGGAGGCGGAGGTGCTCGACCCGCCCGAGCTGCGGGCGCGACTGGCCGACGCGGCGGCCCGGTTCGCCACGCTCTACGCCGATTCTGACGGTCAGCGGTAGTCGGTGACGTCGGCGGGCTTGCCGGCGTTGACCACCTCGATGATGTAGCGGTAGGCGTCCGGCTGGCTGCCGTCGACGTCGGTGAAGCCGTACACCTTGGCCAGTTCACCGGCGGAGACCGACTGGCCACTCCAGCGATTCCGGTCCTCGTCGGCGGCGAGCGCAGCGACCGCCCGCCCGACGAACGCCGGCGTCTCGGAGATCAGGAAATGCGGGTCCTTGGCGGCGCCGTCGCGCCAGTTCTCCTCGGTGACGCCGAAGTGTTCCAGCATCGCCTCGGACCGCAGCCACCCCGGGCTGAGCGCGACGGCGGTGCCGCCGTACGGCTTCAGCTCGTGGGCCCAGGTGAAGGCGAGCCGGTTGACCGAGGTCTTGGCCAGGTCGTAGAAGACCGACAGCCGATAGTTGTCGTCGTTGTACGCCTTGGTGCCGTCGCCGATCTCCACGACCAGGCCACCGGGGCGGCGGATCAGCAGCGGCAGCGCGAAGTGGCTGGTGATGACGTGGGTGTCGACCGCCAGCCGCAGCGTGCGGAAGCCGGCGTCCAGCGGCTGTTCCCAGACCGGCTTCTCCCAGGTGATCAGCGGATCGGCACCCCAGACGTCGTTGACCAGCACGTCGAGCTGGCCCTGCTCGGCGTCGATCCGCTCGACGAGGGCCCGTACCTCGTCGGGCACCAGGTGGTCGACCCGGACCGCGATCCCGGTGCCGCCGGCCGCGGTCACCAGCTCGGCGGTCTCCTCGATGGTCTCCGGCCGGTCCAGTTCGGAGCGGCCGGCCCGGCTGCTACGGCCCGTGGTGTAGACCGTGGCACCCGCCGCCCCGAGTTGCACCGCGATCTGCCGGCCGGCGCCCCGAGTCGCCCCGGCGACCAGCGCCACCTTTCCTGTCAGCGATTTCGTCATGGATCTCACGCTGCCAGGAATACCTGACAGCCGAAGTCAGGTTTCGCGGCAACGTGTTTGCCAGCCCGATGGGTATCTAGGCTATTGCCGGCGCGTGCCGCCCTCGGCGGTCGGCTCGCGTCGGCGCAGCACCCGCCGCGACGGACCGCCCACAGGGAGCTTGTCTTGTCGACACCAACCGACGCCCTGCTGGCACCCTTCGTCGCGTCCCGCGCCGATGGATTCGACGGATTACGCCTCGTCCGGCTTCCGTTCGTACCGGAGATCCGCCTGCACCTAGCCGACGACGCGATCGTGCTGCGGGCCAGGTTGGAGGCGCGGGTCGGGCCGGGGCTCACGCCGTTCTGGGCGAACGCCTGGGCCGGCGGCCAGGCCCTCGCCCGGTACGTCCTGGACCACCCACAGGTGGTGGCTGGCCGTCGGGTGCTCGACGTGGCGTCCGGCTCTGGCCTGGTCGCCATCGCCGCAGCCAAGGCTGGCGCCGCCGAGGTGACCGCAAACGACATCGACCCGTACGCGCTCGCGGCCGTCGCGATGAACACCGCGGCCAACGCGGTCGCTGTAGCGGCGCAGGATGGCGACCTGCTCGACGGCGATGGCGGCGACGCCGACGTGATCCTTGCCGGCGATGTCTTCTACACCCCCGAACTGGCCGCACGGATGCTCGGGTTCCTACGCCGCGCTGCCGCCCGCGACGCACGTTTCCTCGTCGGTGATCCCAGCCGCGGGCACCTGCCCAACCGGTGGCTGAAGGTACAGACCAGCTACCTGGTAGCCGGTCTGGGCGCCGCTGAGGACGCCGAACTCACCAAGGTCTCGGTACTCGGCCCCGCTGGCTAGGTCTCGGTGCCCACCGATCAGGATCCCACGGCCTGCCAGTTCCCCCGGCCGTCCATCCACGCGCTGGCCAGGATCTCCGCCGACCGCAGGCCCGGACACGGGTAGATCTTCGACCCGCCGGCACCGCCGCCGGCTCGGGCCTCGACCTCCCACGAGTCGCCATCGGTGCGGATAAACACGTCGCGACGCCCTCGCGCGGTGCGGTCGCCGTTCCACCAGTGACGCTCGGTTCTCACCCACAGACCGTACAGCATTTGTCGAGCACGGAACCTTGACGATCTTGGTCGATGCGCTCTGCCTGTAGCTTCTCACCACGGGCCGGACGGGCGCGGGACGCCCGCGCCCGTCCGCCTGCCCCGACGGGCCGAGGGCAGGCGTCACTGCACGTCGAACTCGTTGCCTTCCGGGTCGGCCATGGTGGTGTGCCGGCTGCCCCGGTCGGCGACCTCGTGCAGGATGGTCGCGCCGAGCGCTTCCAGGCGCTTGACCTCCGCCTCCCGGGCCTCCGGACCGAAATGCAGGTCGAGGTGGAGCCGGTTCTTCACGGTCTTGGGCTCCGGCACCAGCTGGAACAGCAGCCGGCGTCCCAGGCCGGTGCCGCTGGCCGGGTCGACCGGGTCGTCGGGGTGGCGCACCGCGATCAGCTCGCGGAACGCCTTGCGCCCGTCGACCTCGATGTACGCCTCTGGGCCGATCACCCCGGCGCCGGCCAGCCCCTCGACCAGGACGCTGTTGTCCTCGACCTGGTAGTGGAGGGCCGCCGCCCAGAACCGCGCCTGGGCGTGCGGGTCGGCGCAGTCCACCACGAGCTTCCACTGCACGGCCATCGAATCCTCCTCGTCGTCGACCATCTGTAACCAGTTATAGTGGTTACATGGCGACGCGGGCAACCGGACTCACCCTGGTCTCCCACGACGGGGCCCGGTTCTTCTTCGACCCCGGCGCGCTCTGCCTGGAGTTCCTCACCACCGGCGGGCCGGGCGAACTGGCCCGCTGGGAAGTCCTGCACCAACCCGGCGACCTGACCGCCTGGCTCGCGCAGTCCCGGCTGCGGCTCGACCCGGCCCAGGTCACCGTGAACGCGGACGAACTTGCCGCCGCCCGGCGGCTGCGCGACGCGCTCTGGCGGTTCGCCCGCGCCCGGGCCGCCGGCCAGCCCGCCCCGGCCGCCGACCTCGCCACGGTCAACGACCTCGCCGCGCCCGCCCCGCTCGTGCCGCGCCTGACCGCCGGCACGGGCACCGACACCGTCCACTCCTGGGCGCTGCCGGCGACCGGCACCCACACACTCGCCACGATTGCCCGCGACGCCGTCGACCTCTTCTCCGGCCCGTACGCCGACCGGATCCGCGAGTGCGGTGGGCACTGCTACCTGATCTTCGTGGACACCTCGCGGCCCGGTCGCCGCCGCTGGTGCGCGATGGAACGCTGCGGAAACCGGCAGAAGATACGCGCCATGCGCGCCCGCCAGAAGCCCACCGGCGGCTAGGCGAGGCGGATGCGGACCCGACGGTTGGCGCGGCCCTTGCTCTCCACCTTGACCACCCGCACCTTGCCGATCTGCGCGGTCGACGCGACGTGCGTCCCCCCGTCGGCCTGTACGTCCAGCCCGACGATGTCGACGATGCGAACCTCCGCCTCGTCGGCCGGAATCAGGTTCGACTGGGTACGGATGATGTCCGGCAGGGCCAGCGCCTCCGCGCGCGCCAGCACCCGGGTGGCGACCGACCGGTCGGCGGCCACCTCGGCGTTGACCAGCTCCTCGATGCGGGTCTTGAAGTCGGTCGGCACCTCGGGCAGGTTGAAATCCATCCTGGCCTCGCCGGGTTCCATGTTGCCGCCGGTGACCAGCGCGCCGAAGTCGCGGAACACCACCCCGCAGAGCACGTGCAACCCGGAGTGGGTACGCATCAGCTGGGTGCGCCGCTCGTCCTCGACCGCGCCGGTGACCGTGGTGCCGGCCGGCGGCAGCGGGTCATCCTCGGCGGGGATCAGCCACAGGTCGTCGGCCTTGCGGGTGCCGACGATCCGGGTCTGCACCCCCTGCCAGAGCAGTACGCCGTGGTCCGGCGGCTGGCCGCCACCGCCCGGGTAGAACGCCGATCGGTCCAGCACGATGCCCTGCTCGGGGTCGCTGTGCAGGACCGTGCACTCCCACTCGCGCAGAGTCGGGTCGGCCAGGTCGAGACGGTGCGTACGGCCGTGCTGTGTGACGCCCATGACAGGGCAGGCTACCCGTTGAGGAACTCGGAAATGCGGCTACGCAGGTCGGCGCGTTCCGTCCACAGCACACCTGGGCGGTCGTACCGGTGCAGGGTCGCCCGGGGCAACGCGGCGGCGAGCTGCTCGGCGACCTCCACCGGATGCAGGTCGTCCCCTTCGGCGGCGATGACCAGGGCCGGCGCCGTCACCTTGGCGAGCGCACCGGCGTCGGTCAGCGGTGCCTGCTCCGGCAGGTCGGCCAACCCGAAGGCGAGCCCGTCCCGCAGCAGGTGGTCCAGCCGCTGCCGCAGGTACGCCCACCCGGCCGGGGTGTTTCGTACGGCCGACGGCAGCTCGGCCGCCACGACCTCGGCCACCGCCGAGGCGTCCCCGCTCTCCACCGCCTCCAGCAGCTCGGTCAGCCGCGCCCGGGCCACCGGCCCGCGGGGCTGGTCCAGCGCGGCGGGCAGGAAGAAGACGAGCCGCTCGAAGCGCTCCGGGCTCTCGACGAGCAGGCGGCACAGCGCGCCCGCACCGAGGCTGGCCCCGAAGGCCCGGGTCGCCCCGCCGAGGTCCGCGACAGCCCGCAGGTCCCGGGCGAGATCGAGGTAGTCCCACCGGCCTTCGGGTGCGTCGGAGCGACCGTGGCCACGGAACTGGAAGAAGACCTTGCGACCGGTCACACCGCTGCCGAAGGGGCGGGTGGTGGCGATGCCGTTGCCCAGCCCGTGGGCGAACACGGTGACCGGATCACCGGTGCCGGTGACCAGCCGCTCCAGGCGTACCCCGTGCGGCGTGGCGACCAGCTCGGTCTCCGGCTCGGGCAGCGGCGGTCGGCCGCTGCGCGGCCCGCCCGGGCCGGGACCCCAGGTCCGAGGTCCGCCGTCCGGTGGTGGTGGCCAGCGGAAGGCCCTCACCAGGACCCTCTACCGTCGCCCAACTCGCGTAGCCCGACCCGGACGTCGAGCAGGTAGATGAGAGCGGCCGCGATGCCGATCAACCCGAAGATGCTGAGCGTGGTCTGGGTCAGCAGGGTCAGCAGGAGGGTGACCGCGAGGATGGCGATCCAGCCGCCCTTCGGGAGCGTGCCGATGGCGGGGAAGGCGTCCGAGCGCTGCGTGATGGCGTGCACGAGGGCCACCCCCTGCACGACCAGAGCGAAGACGAACAGGATCAGGTCGATCACGGTGCGGACATCGAAGGCGAAGATCGGCGCGGCGTTGGCCATGACGGCAAGCTTATGCCGGCGACCCCGGATCCGTCCGACAGGACGGTGACCGGGATCGCCGGCAGTTGGGCCGGACCGTCACTCGGCGGCCGGACGGCTCCGCTTGGTGGCTCGGGGCAGCTTCGCCGACGGGGTGGCGGTCCGCTTGGCGGCGGCCTCCCGGGTGGTCGCCTTGGCGCGAGTGCTCTTCCTGGCCGTGGCCGGCTTGGCCTCCGCGACCTCGGCCACCTCGGCCGGGCTCGGCACCTTGGCCGACTTGGCCTGCACGGCCGGCTTGGCCTGCACGGCCGGCTTGGCCTGCACAGCCGGCTTGGCCTGCACAGCCGGCTTGGCCTGCACAGCCGGCTTGGTCGCCACCTTGGGCTGCGCGGCCGGCTCGGCGGTCAACCCCGGCGGGGCGATCGCCTCGGGCTCCACGGTGGCCTCGGTGGCCTCGATGTCGGCGTTCACCGTGTCGGCGGCCTCCAGCACGCCCGCGCCGACCACCCGCTCGCCCCGCGCTACCAGCGCACCGTACGCGGCCAGTGCCCGCTCCTGCGCGGCCTGGGCACTGGCGACGACCACGGCGGCGTTGCGGGTCGCCGCCTCGCGCAGCCGGTCCAGGTCGGCGGCCTCGCGGAGCTTGTCGAAGTCAGCCGCCTCGCGGAGCCGGTTGAAGTCCGCGGCCTCGCGGAGCTTCGCCAGGTCGGCGGCCTCGCGGAGCTTGTTGAGGTCGGCGGCCTCGCGGAGCTTGTTGAAGTCGGCCGCCGGGGCAGCCTTCTGCCGGAGCGACTCGGCGGTCAGGTTGGCGTTGCGCAGCGCGTCGTTGGCCTTCTGGCGCAGCTCGAAGCCGGTGACGACGGCCTTGCCACCGAGGTCGTTGACGACCCGGCCGCCGTCGGCGACGACCCGGTCGCGCAGCTCACCGACCACGGCGGGCAGCTTGCGCAGCTGCTCCAGGGCCAGCTCGCCGGCACCGGCAGCGGCGTAGATCGGAGCGGGAATGCGGTTGGTCTTCGGCTGGGTCATGACTTCTCCTCCTCGGCCGCGGCGGCGGCCTTGCGGACCACCTTGCGGGCGGCCTTCCTGGCAGGGGTACGGGTCGGCGCGGCGGCCGCACCCGCCTCGGTCACGGCGACCGACTCGAGGACGGCCTCGGTCGGCGATCCCTCAACGGTGGTGGGCCCGGTCGCGGCCAGGTTCGCCACGTCAGGCGCGGTGACGTCGGGCGCGGTGACGTCGGTGGCGGTTGCGGTGCCCGTATCGGTGGTGCCCGGGCCCGGGCCGGCGGCGGCCTCGCTCGCGGCACCGGCAGCGGCGGCGGTCGCCTCGGCGAGCCGGGCGTTCTCCCGGCGGAACGTCTCGTAGATCTGGGTCAGGGACTGCTTCTGGGCCATCGTCAGGTCCGGGTCGACCGCGATGGCCGCCAGCACACCCTGGCCCTCCTTGTCGTCGAGCAGCCCGGCCCGCAGGTACATCGCCGGGGTGGAGACCCGTAGCGCGCTGGCGAGCTGCTGGAGCACCTCGGCGCTGGGCCGACGCAGGCCGCGTTCGATCTGACTGAGGTAGGGGTTGCTGACTCCGGCCTGCTCGGCGAGCTGCCGCAGCGAGATCTTCGCGTTTCGCCGCAGATCACGAATGAACCCGCCGACGTCGGGAAGGTCCTTGGGAGTGGCCATGACTCAACGCTAGCGCGGGCTGCTAGCAGCTGCAAGCGGAACGCTAGCCAGAGTTAGCAGGGTCTCACTGTCCGGTTGCGTGCCACTCGTACCCGGTCGTACCGTCCTGCGGTGACCATGATCGAAGTAAATGGTGCCCGGCTGGCGTACGACGAGGTCGGCAGCGGATCCCCGGTCGTCCTGCTCCATGCCGGCATCGCCGACCGCCGGATGTGGCGGGAGCAGGTCGACGCGCTCGCCACCCGGTACCGGGTGATCGCCCTTGATCTGCGCGGCTACGGCGAGTCCGAGCTGCCGCCCACCCCCTTCGCCCACCACCACGACGTGGCCGGCCTGCTCGACGCGCTCGGCCTGACCCGCGCCGCCCTGGTCGGCTGCTCGTTCGGTGGGGCGGTGGCGATCGACACCGCACTCGCCCACCCGGATCGGGTGAGCGCGCTCGCCCTGCTCGGCACCGCCGTGTCCGGCCACGAATGGTCCGAGCAGACCAACGACCTGTGGGAGACGCTGGTCGGCGAGGTCGACCCGGAGGACTTCGCCGCCACCGCCGCGGGCGAGGTGCGGTTCTGGGTGGTCGGCCCGGAGCGCAGCCCGGAGGACGTCGACCCACAACTGATCGCCTTCGCCACTGCGATGGACGAACGCGCGCTCGCCGCCGAGCTGGCGCTCAGCGCGGTGGACATCGCCGAATTGGACCCGCCGGCCGTCGACCGGCTCGGTGAGCTGGGCATGCCCGTCCTGGTCGGCGCGGGCGCGGCAGACGTACCCGACATCCGGCAACTGGCCGATCGCATCGCGGCCGAGGCACCGCAGGCGGTGCGGCTGCCCGACGTACCGGACGCTGCCCACCTGCTGCCGCTGGAGCGCCCGGCCCCGGTCAACGCCGCGCTGCTCGACTTCCTGCCCTGAGAATCTGCCGTCTGGTGCCCGGCGCCGGGCACCAGAAAGATCGGGATAGGGTCGTGTAGGGAAAG
>NZ_JBFBAO010000147.1:0-15255 GCF_040682255.1 Micromonospora sp. NPDC051296
GAGCAGCACGAGGCGATCTGCGAGGCGATCGAGGCGCGTCAACCGGGGGTGGCGCGGGCCTGGGCGACCGTGCACATCGCCGGCGTCGAGCAGTGGCTTCGAAACGCACTCGGTGAGGCCGGGTCGGAGCTTCCGTCGGCCTGACCATCCGGGAAACGTTGCCGCACCTCGCCGACCTCGGCGAGGTGCCTCGTTTCGTACCCGGGCTCATGCCCGGTCGGTGAAGCCGGTGGCGCCGATCGTCCGCACGGCCGCCTGGTCATCGGACCTATTCCGGACTACTTCTTCGTCAGGTCTTGCAACACGTCCGTAACTCCACTATACAACCAGGCAACAGATCCGATGTTTGGCCGGAGGGGTGTGGAGTGAAGCTACTTCGAGTGGGGGCGGCCGGCCAGGAGCGTCCAGCGGTACTGGACACCCGCGACCGGCTGCTCGACCTCTCCGACCTGGTGGCTGAGATCGACGGGGCGTTCCTGTCCGGCGATGCCATCGACGGCGTGCGTGCGGCGGTCGAGCGCGGCGAGCTGCCCGCCGTGGACCGCGCGGTGCGGGTCGGTGCTCCGATCGCGCGCCCCGGCAAGATCGTTTGCGTCGGGTTGAACTACTCCGACCACGCGGCCGAGACCGGCGCGGAACTGCCGGCCGAGCCGATCCTGTTCATGAAGGCACCGAGCACAATGGTCGGACCGAACGATCAGGTCCTCATCCCGCGGGGCAGCGTCAAGACCGACTGGGAGGTCGAACTCGCGGTCGTCATCGGTCGGACCGCCCGCTACCTGGCCAGCGACGCCGAGGCGTTCGCCTGTGTCGCGGGCTACGCGATCTCCAACGACCTCTCCGAACGCGAGTTCCAACTCGAACGCGGCGGCCAGTGGGACAAGGGCAAGTCCTGCGAGACATTCAACCCGCTCGGCCCCTGGCTGGTCACCGCCGACGAGGTCCCGGACCCGCAGCAGCTGGGGCTGCGGCTGAGCGTCAACGGCACCCGCCGTCAGGACGGCAACACCAAGAACATGATCTTCGGCGTTGCCGAGATCATCCGCTATGTCAGCCAGTTCATGGTGCTCGAACCGGGCGACGTCATCAACACCGGCACACCGGCCGGCGTGGCCCTGGGACTGCCGGAGCCGAAGCCCTACCTGCGGGCCGGGGACGTGGTCGAGGTCGAGATCGATGGTCTCGGCACGCAGCGCCAGACGGCCGTGGACGCGTCATGACCGCCCGGATCACCAGCCTGCGGACGTACGACATCCGGTTCCCCACCTCGCGGGACCTCGACGGATCCGACGCGATGAACCCGGACCCCGACTACTCGGCCGCCTACGTCATCATCGCCACCGACGCGGCGGACGGACACGAGGGACACGGTTTCGCCTTCACCATCGGGCGAGGCAACGACATCCAGACCACCGCGATCTCCGCGCTCGAGCGCTACGTGATCGGACGTCCCCTGGACGCGACCCTCAACGACCTCGGCCGGGTCTGGCGCGAGATGGTGCACGACTCCCAACTGCGCTGGCTCGGGCCGGAGAAGGGCGTCATGCACATGGCGATCTCCGCCGTGGTCAACGCCCTGTGGGACCTGCGCGCCAAGCGGGAGGGCAAGCCCGTCTGGAAGCTGCTCGCCGACTTCACCCCGGAGGAACTCGTCGACCTGGTCGACTTCCGCTACCTGACGGACGCGCTCACCCGCGGGGAGGCGCTGCACATCCTCCGCCGCGCCGCAGAAGGCAAGGCCGAACGCGAGGCGCATCTGTTGGAGTACGGCTACCCCGGTTACACCACCACTCCCGGTTGGCTCGGCTACGACGACGCCAAACTGGGCCGGCTCTGCAAGGAGGCCGTCGCCGACGGCTTCACGCAGATCAAGCTGAAGGTGGGTGCTGACCTCGCCGCCGACGTGCGGCGGATGGCCATCGCCCGGGAGGCCGTCGGCCCGCAGGTCCGGATCGCGGTCGACGCCAACCAGCGGTGGGACGTGGGCGAGGCGATCGCCTGGGTCCGCGAGCTGGCCAGGTTCGATCCGTGGTGGATCGAGGAGCCGACCAGCCCCGACGACGTGCTCGGGCACGCCACCATCGCACGGGCGATCTCGCCGGTCAAGGTGGCCACCGGGGAACACGTCCAGAATCGAGTGATCTTCAAGCAACTACTGCAGACCGGCGCGATCTCCTACCTGCAGTTGGATGCCGCACGGGTGGCCGGGGTCAATGAAAACGTCGCCATCCTGTTGCTGGCGGCCAAGTTCGGTGTGCCGGTGTGCCCGCACGCCGGCGGCGTCGGCCTGTGTGAGCTGGTGCAGCACCTGTCGATGTTCGACTACCTGGCGGTCTCCGGCTCGATGGAGAACCGTGTCATCGAGTTCGTCGACCACCTGCACGAACACTTCGTCCACCCGGTCACCATCCGGAACGGCAACTACCTCGCCCCGACCTCACCCGGGTTCAGCGCCACCCTGCGGCCACAGACGTTGATCGACTACGCCTATCCGGACGGTCCGGTATGGACCGGGACGGACGTGTCATGAACGGGGAGTTCGCCGGGCTGGCCGTGGTGGTGACCGGCGGCGGCTCGGGCATCGGCCTCGCCGCGGCCAGGCTGCTCGCCGATCGGGGAGCAGCCGTCGCCTGCCTGGACCTGGACCCGTCCGGCGTGCCGGACCCGCTGCTCGCCGTCCAGTGTGACGTCACCGACGCGGGCTCGGTGACCGAGGCGGTGACACTCGCCGCGGACCGGCTCGGCGGACTGGACGTCCTGGTCAACAACGCCGGAATCGGCGCGCAGGGAAGCGTCGAGGCGAACTCGGACGACGAGTGGCACCGGGTGCTCGACGTCAACGTGGTCGGGATCGTCCGGGTCACCCGGGCGGCACTGCCCTACCTGCGTGCCTCCTCCTGCGCCGCCATCGTCAACACCTGCTCGATCGCGGCGACCGCCGGCCTGCCCAACCGCGCGCTGTACAGCGCGACGAAGGGTGCCGTGCAGTCGCTGACCCTCGCCATGGCCGCCGACCACGTCATCGAGGGCATCAGGGTCAACTGCGTGAACCCGGGCACGGTCGACACACCGTGGGTACGTCGGCTGCTCGACTCCGCCGGCGACCCGGCCGCCGAACTCACGGCCCTGCGCGCACGTCAGCCCATCGGGCGGTTGGTCTCCGCCGCCGAGGTCGCCACCGCGATCGCCTACCTGGCCAGCCCGCTGGCCGCGTCCACCACCGGGACCGTGCTCGCCGTCGACGGCGGCATGCACGGACTCCGCCTGCGCCAGGCCGCCCCCACGGCCTCGCCCAGCGAATCCGTCCCTACCACCGAATTGAGGAAACCATGAGGAAGGGCATTACCGCGCGGGGGGTGCTCGGCCTGGCCATGGCCGCCGCACTCGCCGCGTCCACCGCCGCCTGCAGCAAGGATTCCCCCGGGCCTGCCGCTCCCGGCGGCGGCGGTAGCGGCTCGGTCGGCGTCGACCTCCCACGCGCCGACTCCGACTTCTGGAACGCGTACGCGGGCTACATCGCGCCCAAGGCTTCCGAGGTCGGTGTCCAGATCACCGGGCCGACCAACTCGCAGAACGACGTCCAGAAGCTGATCAGCAATGTGGACAGCCTGGTCACCCAGGGCGTCAAGTCGCTGGTGATCGCTCCGCAGGACACCGGCGCCATCGGACCGAAGCTCGATGAGCTGGCGCAGAAGAACATCCCGGTCGTCAGCGTCGACACCCGCCCGGACACCGGCAATGTCTACATGGTCGTCCGCGCCGACAACCGGGCGTACGGGACCAAGGCCTGCGAGTTCCTCGGCGAGAAGCTCGGCGGCAAGGGCAAGGTCATCGAGTTCCAGGGCGCCCTTTCCTCGATCAACGGGCGGGACCGGTCCGAGGCGTTCAAGCAGTGCATGACCGAGAAGTTCCCGGGCATCACGGTGTTCGAGGAGCCGACCGAGTGGGAGGGCAGCAAGGCGCAGGCCGCCCTGGAGACCCGCCTGTCCACCGACCCGGACCTCAAGGGCGTCTACATGCAGGCCGGCGGCGTGTTCCTCGACCCGACCCTCCAGGTGCTCAAGCAGCGCAAGCTGCTCTTCCCGCCGGACGACCCGCGGCACATCTTCATCGTCTCCAACGACGGCATCCCGCAGGAGCTGGACGCGATCCGCAAGGGCGAGATCGACGCGACCGTCTCCCAGCCGGCCGACGCCTACGCACAGTACGGCCTGTACTGGGCCAAGCAGGCGATGGAGGGCGTGGTGCCGAAGGAAGGGCCCACCGACCACGGCAGCACCGTGATCAAGTTGCCCAATGGTTTCGAGGACCAGCTGCCCGCGCCCTTGATCACCAAGGACAACGTCGATGACCCCGCCCTCTGGGGCAACAAGCAGTAGCGCGGGCTGGTGTGACGCCGGACGACCCTCGGGCCGTTCGGCGTCACACCGCCCTCGCGGCGGGAACCGGAGGACTGTGTGATGGTCGACGACGAGTCCAGACCCGTGGTCGAGGCGATCGGGATCGCCAAGCGGTTCGGCCCGACCGTGGCGCTCGCCGAGGGCAACCTGACCGTGTCGCCCGGCGAGACGCACGCGCTCGTCGGGCGCAACGGCGCCGGCAAGTCCACGCTGGTCGGTGTCCTGACCGGGCTGCTCAAGCCGGACGCCGGTGAGGTCCGCTTCGCGGGTCGCCCGGCCCCACCACTGGGCGACCGGGTCGCCTGGCGCCAGCACGTGGCCTGCGTCTACCAGAAGCCGTCGGTGGTCGGCGAGCTGTCGGTCGCGGAGAACCTCTACCTCGACCGCCAGCCGCGTGGCCGGTTCGGCCTGCTGTCCCGGTCGCGGTTGCGGCGGGCGGCGACGGACCTGCTGGAGTCGTGGGCGGTGCCGGTCGACCCGGACACGCCGGCGCGCGAGCTGACCGTCGAGCAGCGGCAACTGGTGGAGATCGCCGGGGCGCTGTCGCACGGGGCCCGGTTCGTCATCCTGGACGAGCCGACCGCGCAGCTCGAGTCCCGGGCCATCGCGCGGCTCTTCGACCGCCTCACCGACCTGCAGCGGCAGGGCGTGACGTTCCTGTTCATCTCCCACCACCTGCCGGAGATCTACGAGATCTGCCAGCGGGTGACGGTGTTCCGGGACGCCCGGCACATCGTGACCGCGCCGGTGGCGGAGATGGACCACGCCAAGCTCGTCGAGGCGATGATCGGCGACGCACGCGGGCTGGTACAGGTCGGGCAGGCCCGCCCGTCGGTGCCGGCGGCGGCCGCGCCAGTGCTCACCCTCGACGCCGTCGGGGTACCCGGGTTCACCGGGCCGATCGACCTGACCGTGCGGCAGGGCGAGATCGTCGGAGTGACCGGCTCCGCCGCCAGCGGCAAGCGGGAACTCGCCGAGGCGGTGGTCGGGCTGCGCCCGCGTACCGGCCGGGTGCGGGTCGCGGACGCCGCGGTGCAGCCGGCCAGCGTCCCGGCCGCGTTGCGAGCCGGCATCGGGTACCTGCCCGCGGACCGCAACGCCGACGGGTTCGTTCCCGGGCTCTCGGTCGCGGAGAACGCCACGATGACCGTCGCGGACCGGCTCGGCCCGGCCTTCATGGTGCTGCCCGGGCAGCGCGACGCCCGGGGCCGCAAGGCGATCGCGGACCTCGACGTACATACCGCCGGCCCCCGTCAGCCGGTCGGTGAGCTGTCCGGCGGGAACGCGCAGAAGGTGGTGATGGCCCGGGCGCTGGCCCGCGACCCCCGGGTGCTGGTGCTGGTGCATCCGACCGTAGGGGTGGACGTGCGGTCGAAGGAGTCCCTGCTCGGGGTGGTGGACGCGGAGACCCGGCGCGGTCGCGGCGCACTGCTGGTCTCCGACGAACTGGACGACCTGCGGGTGTGTGACCGGGTGGTGGTGATGGTGGCCGGCCGCGTCGTCGCCGAGCACCCCCGAGGCTGGGACGAGGCCACGCTCGTGGCCGAGATCGAAGGAATCGGTGAAAAGGATGTCTGAGACGCTTGCCGCCGGCGCCCCGGAGGCACCGCCGCGACCGCCCAAGCCCACCGGTCGCCCGCTCAACCGGCTGAGACTGGCGCGGCTGCGCGACCTTGCCCTGGTCCCACCGATCATCGCGTTGCTGATCTACGGCTACACGCTGCGGCCGGACGTGTTCCTCACCAAGTCGTACCTGGTGGACACGGTGCTGAAGTACCAGACCGAGTTGGCGCTCGTGGTGCTGGCGGAGGCGCTGGTGCTGATCGTCGGCAAGTTCGACCTGTCCCTGGAGTCGATCATCGGCATCGCGCCCGCGGTGGCGATCTTCCTCGTGGTCGGCCAGACCTCGATGCTCGGCGCGCCGTGGCCCACCTGGACGGTCCTGCCGGTGGCGCTGATGTTCGGCGCGCTGATCGGGGTGTTCAACGGGCTGCTGGTCGTCCGGTTCAAACTCTCCGCGTTCATCGTCACACTCGCGATGCTCATCGCCCTGCGGGGCCTGCAACTGGCGATCGTCGGCGGTGCGACCATCTCCAACCTGGCCAACCGCATCCCGACCATCGACAACCTCGGCAGCCTGCGCATCCTCACCGTGCCGCTGTCGATCTGGATCGTCGTCCTGGCCTTCGCCGTCGGCGTCGTCGTGCTCGGCTACACCCGGTTCGGGCGCTCGATCTACGCCGTCGGCGGCAACCCCGACGCGGCTCGGGCCGCCGGCATCCGCGTCGAGCGGGTGATCTGGGTGACGTTCATCGTCGCCGGCGCGCTCGCTGCCCTCGCCGGGCTGATGCTGTCCGCGCGGCTCGGCTCGGTGGCCGCCAACCAGGGCAGCGGGATGATCTTCACCGTGTTCGCCGCAGCGGTGATCGGCGGGATCAGCCTCGACGGCGGCAAGGGCTCTCTCGTCGGCGCGCTCACCGGCGTCGTCCTGCTCGGCCTGATCCAGAACGTGCTCACCCTGGCCCAGGTCAGACCCGACCAGATCCAGGCGGTCAACGGCCTGGTCATCCTCGTCGCCCTGGTCCTGGCCAGACTCACCAGCGGCAAGGCCCAGGACTGAGCCGCCTCGCCTGCCCGACCTGCTGGAGACCACTGACGACTGTTCCGGAAACGACCGCATCGCGAAGGTACGGAGGTTGGCATGAGGAACACACGGCTCGGCGGGTCACGGGTTCGGGTGAGCCGGCTCGGGTTCGGCGCGGCCGGGATCGGCAACCTGTACCGGAGCGTGGACGACGAGGCGGCGCACGGCGCGCTCGATGCGGCGTGGGAGGCGGGGATCCGCTACTACGACACCGCGCCGCACTACGGGCTCGGACTGTCCGAACGTCGGCTGGGTGTCGCGCTGGCCGGCCGTCCGCGGGACGAGTACACGATTTCCACGAAGGTCGGGCGGGTGCTGGTGCCCTCACCCGGGACCGCGCACCTGCGCGACGACGCGGGCGGGTTCGACGTCCCGGCCGACCATGCCCGCCGGTGGGACTTCAGTGCCGACGGCGTACGCCGGTCGCTGGAGTCCAGTCTCGACCGCCTGGGACTCGACCGGATCGACGTCGTACTGCTGCACGATCCCGACGACCACTGGCGGCAGGCCGTCGACGAGGCGTACCCGGCGCTGCACGAGCTGCGCGACCAGGGGGTGGTGGGCGCGATCGGCGCCGGCATGAACCAGTGGCAGATGCTGGAACGGTTCGTCGTCGAGACCGACATCGACACCGTCATGCTCGCCGGACGGTACACCCTGCTCGACCAGTCGGCGGGGGAGCGGCTGCTGCCCCGCTGCCAGGAACGCAGGGTGTCCGTGCTGGCCGCCGGTGTCTTCAACAGCGGCGTGCTCGCCACCGAGGAGCCGGGCCGGATGTACGACTACCGCCCGGTCGCGGACCCGGTGCACGCCAAGGCAGCCCGGATCGCCGAGGTGTGCCGCCGCCACGGGGTGACGCTGCCGCAGGCGGCGATGGCCTTCGTGGCGCGACATCCCGCCGTCGCGACCGTGGTTGTCGGCATGAAGACCACCGGGCAGGTCGCCCGCAACGCGCAACTGCTCGCCAAGCCGGTGCCCGACGCGCTCTGGGACGACCTGGCCACCGAGGGGTTGATGGGCCCGTGATCGTCGACGCGCACCACCACCTGTGGGATCCCGCGGTACGGCCGTACCCGTGGATGGCCGGCGACGCCCTCGCCCCGATCCGCCGCGCGTACACCGTGGCGGATCTGCGCGCCGCGGCCGGTGACCAGGTCGGCCCGACCGTGCTCGTGCAGACCGTGTCGTCGGTGGCGGAGACCGAGGAGTTCCTCGCCACCGCGGCCGCGAGCGAGGGACTCGTCGCGGGCGTCGTCGGCTGGCTCGATCTGACCGGCCCCGACGTCGGCACCGAGATCGACCGGCTGCGCGCCGGACCGCTCGTCGGGGTACGCCACCAGGTGGAGGACGAGCCGGCCCCGGACTGGCTGCTCCGTGCCGACGTCACCCGCGGACTCGCCGCGCTGGGCGCGCGTGGGCTGGCGTACGACCTCCTCGTACGCGCCCCGCAACGGGCCGCCGCCCTCGCCGCCGTGCGGCGGTGCGACGACGTCCGGTTCGTGGTCGACCACGCGGGCAAGCCGGCCATCGCGGCGGGGGAGTGGGAGCCGTGGGCGTCCTGGATCGTGGCGATGGCCCGCTGCGAAGGGGTCGTCTGCAAGCTGTCCGGGCTGATCACCGAGGCGGACTGGGACGACTGGGACACGGCGCGGATCCGGCCGTACGCCGAGCACGTGCTGGCCGCCTTCGGCGCCGACCGGGTGATGTTCGGGTCCGACTGGCCGGTGTGCGAGCTGGCCGGCGACTACCGCGACGTGCTCACGCTCACCGAGGAACTGCTGGCCGGCGGCACGGCGACCGAGCGGGCGGCCGTGCTGGGCGGCACCGCCCGCCGCGTCTACGCCCTGCCGTGAGCGCCCGGTGCGGACCGCCGGGCCCGTGTCGCCGGATGGCGTGCACGGGCCCGGACGGGGATGGTGCCGGCGCGGGTCAGTGACCGCCGTTCGGGTGTGCCTTCGCCGGCTTGACCCACACGTCCCTGCCGTTGACGTGAACGACGATCTTGTCGCGGTTGGGTGCGCGGTCGGCCACGACGGTGAAATTCGTGACCCGGCCGCGACGCCAGGTGCAGCTGACCTCGTAGCCGCCGCGGGCGCGCAGACCCCGGAACGAGCCGTCGGCCCAGTCCTTCGGCAGCGCGGGCAGGAGCTGGATGCTCTGCTCGTGACTCTGTAGCAGCATCTCGGCGATGGCACCCGTGATGCCGAAGTTGCCGTCCATCTGGAACGGCGGATGGTTGCAGAAGAGATTGTTCAGGGTGTTGTACCGCAGCAGGCCGCGGACCATGTATCGCGCCCGCTCCGCGTCGCCGAGGCGCGCGAACAGCGCGGCCCGCCAGGGCCAGGTCCACGACCGGCGGCTGTCACCGGAGACGGTGGCCTCGCTGAACGGGACGCCCTCGCGTTCGCCGCAGCGCGCCTTGAGCGAGACGAGAGCGGCTGCCGCGAACTCGGGCGACGCAGCGGGCGTGATCTGGCGGCCCGGGAACACCGCGAACAGGTGTGAGGTGTGGCGGTGGATGTTGTTCGGGTCGTCACGGTCGGTCTGCCACTCCTGGAGCTGGCCCCACCGGCCGACCTTGTTGGGCGCGAGCCGGGACTGCATGGACGCGACGGTGGCCCGGTACTCGGGGTCGATGTCCAGCGCCGTAGCGCAGTCGAGATAGTTCTGGAAGAGGTCCCAGATGATCTGTTGGTCGTACATCACACCGTGCTCGCGCGGGCCGTGCTCCGGCGACCACCCGTTCGGCGACACGAGTTGACCGGCCGCGTCCTCGACCAGCCGGTCCTCCCAGAACTGACAGATCTCCTTGATCATCGGGTAGGCGATGTCACGCAGGTAGGTGGTGTCCTGGGTGAAGGCCCAGTGCTCGTACAGGTGTTGCGCGTACCAGGCGCTGGCGACGGTGTTCCACTCCCACGCGTTGCCCCCGAAGACGCTCTGGCTGGTACGCGCCGTCCAGCCTCGGGTGTCGGCGCCGAAGGCGTTGCGGGTCGCGACCCGGCTGGGTATCGCCACCTGCCGCACGAACTCGATGAGTGCCTGATGACTCTCGCTGAGGTTGGTCGTCTCCGCGCCCCAGTAGTTCATCTGGACGTTGATGTTCGTGTGGTAGTCGGACGCCCACGGCGGCTGGTTGCTGTCGTTCCAGAGTCCCTGCAGGTTGGCGGGCAGGCCGTCCGGCCGGGAGGAGCCGTGCAGCAGGTAGCGGCCGAGGACGAACATGGTCTGCTCGAGTTCGGGGTCGGCGCTGCCGGCGCGGTACCGGGCCAGCCGCGCGTCCGTCGGGAGCGCGACGGCCTCGGCGTCGCTGTCTCCCCAGGTCACCGACACGCGCTCGGCCACGGTGGTGCTCTCGATGACGTGCGACTTGCGTAGCGCCGGGTAGGACTGCGCGGCCGCCCCGTCGAGAGCTGCGCTGATCGCCGGCTCGGGATCCGGCCCACGCCACCCTGCGGCGGCGTCGAGCTGGTAGTCGGTCCGGGCGTCCAGCAGCAGCGTCATGCGCGTGGCGGACCGTACCCGCAGTTGGGAACCGGTGACGGTCACGGCGCCGTCGGTTTCAGCCACCCGGAGGACGGCGGCGTGCCGCAGGCCGTTTCCCATGGTGCCGTGGAACGAGATGGTCCGCGCCGCGGCGTCGGCCGTCGCGGACGCACCCTGTGCGGAGGTGAGGGCGATGTCGCAGTCGAGCAGGCCCGCGCGGTCGGCCTCGTAGCGCAGCACGATCAGATCGGCGGCGCGGCTGGCGAACGCCTCCCGCAGCACCCGCTGCCCGGACGCGCCGAAGCGCGTGGCGTGGATTCCGGACTCGGGATCGAGCGCCCGGTGGTAGCCGATCACCGGCTCGAGCGTGGCGGTGTCGAATCCGGTGCCGGCGAGGCCGATCTCCGCGACGCGGACGACGGAGGCCCCGGACGTCGGCCGCAGCGTCAGCCGGTAGTTGGTGCAGGGCCTGGGCGTGGCGACGGTGAACTGTCGGCGCTCGCCGGGGTCGAACGGGGATTCGGCGCTGCGTTCGTCGAGCAGCGTCCACGCCTGCCCGTCGGTGGACCCTTCGAGAGCCCACGACCCCGGGGCCTCCGTCGGATGGTCCGCGGCGGCGGTGAGGCGGTAGTCGGTGACGGTCGCGGCCGAGGGCAGGTCAGCATGCCACATCACCCCGGCGGGCACGCCGACCGCTCGCCACGCGGTGGAGCCGTCACCGTCGACCGTTCGGTAGATGTCCTGTCCGGCGCGGGCGCCGTCGGCGTGGCCCGAGGGCGACGAGACGTAGACGTGGCGCCGCCCGCCGAGGTCCACTCCGACGAACGCGATCTCGGCAACCTGGAAGTGGCTCACCCCGGAGCGGGGTGTGAAGACGAAACGGTAGAAGCGGTAGGCCGTGCCGTTGGGGCAGCTGAACTCCTTGGTCTGGAACCGGCTCTCGAAGGGCCCGGACAGCGCACGGGTGTCGAGGATGGACCATTCCGTTCCGTCCGCCGAGCCCTGGAAGGTCCAAATCTGGGGGTCCCGGAGGGGCACGTCGTTGGCGCTGGTCAGCTGATAGGCCGAGACCACCGCGGGCGCGGTGAGAGCCACCTGCCAGATCACCTGCGACGGAGGGCGGTCGACGCACCATTTCGTCCGCGAGTCACCGTCGGTGGTCTTGTCCACGCCTTCGGTGGCGCTGGTGGTGTAGGGGCCGCCGGGGGAGGTGATCTCGGGCCGGGCGCCGAAGGAGAGGAAGACGTCACCGAAAGCGCGGTAGGAACCGAAGCCGCTCATCCCCGTGTCGAAGGCGTTGTCGGGGCGGCCGGCGAGCGCGTTGTCGTAGTTGTTGACCCCGCCCCACAGGCTCTGCTCGTTGAACTGGATCCGCTCGCGGTCGGGCTGGCCGAAGAGCATCGCGCCGACCCGGCCGTTGCCGATCGGCAACGCCTGGGATTGCCAGTCCGTGGCAGGAAGCCGGTACCAGAGGCAGTGGCGGCCGAGCGACGACGGTCGTACCGGCGGGAGCGTGGGGCGTGCGGTGGTCGGGTTGGCGAAGGCGGCCGGCGCATTCGTGGTGAGGGGGGTGAGCGAGGTGAGGGTCAGCGCGCCACCGAGTCGCAGGACTTGACGCCGGTTCGGGTGGTACGGGGCCATGACATACTCCAAGGTCGCCCATACATCGGATGTGTTGCGCGGACGTTACCCCTCGGTCTCCGGGTGGTGCAAGAGGGTGCCACGGATAAGACCCGATGTTCGGTATTGGGTTCATCCATCATGGATGAACCAAAACCATGGTCGGGTGGGGTTGGAGATGATGTGTGGGGGTAACCATCGACCAGTTCCGTCCGATGTCTATGGCCGGGGCCGCCAGCGATCTAGACTGCGGCTGGCTCAGTCGAGGGAGGAAAGATCGGATGTCACCCGTTGTCTGCGGCTCGGTGCCCTCGGCGGCGCGGAGGCCTGTCGCCGCGTGCTGTCGGCGTGATCATCGCTCCGGACCCGGACCACCGTCGGGCTCACCCCGTTCAGGCCAGCTCGCGGTCCAGCACGCTCGGGGACAGGACATGCTGGACGACCATCGACGCGGCGCCGACGACGCCCGCGTTCGCGCCGGCCCGGGAGGTGACGATGCGCAGGCGTTCGGTGGCCAGCGGCAGCGAGCGACGGTAGATCGACTCCCGCACGCCCGCCAGCAGCATCTCGCCGGCCTCCGCGAGCGCCCCGCCGACCACGATCAGCGACGGGTTGAACAGGCTGACGCAGGCGGCCAGCACCTCGCCGATGTCCCGGCCGGCCTGCCGCACGGCCTGGCCGGCGATCGGGCTGCCGGCCTGCACGAGAGCCACCACGTCCGCGTTGTTCGTCGCGTCGAGGCCGGCGGCGTGGAGTTTCGCGGCAATGGCGGGGCCGCTGGCCACGGCCTCCAGGCACCCGCTGTTGCCGCAGCGGCAGCGCACGTCACCCCCGTGCGGGGCCAGGATGTGCCCGAGGTCGCCGGCCGCGCCGACGTCGCCGCGGTGCAGTTGGCCGTTGCTGATCAGGCCGGAGCCGATGCCGGTCGCGACCTTGACGAAGACCATGTGCGCTTCGTCCGGGAAGCAGCGGACGTGCTCCCCGAGCGCCATCAGGTTGACCTCGTTGTCCACCAGGACCGGCACGGCGAATTCGGCGGCGATCCGCGCGGGCACGTCGTATCCGTTCCAGCCCGGCATGATCGGCGGGTGGGTCGGCTTGCCGGTGGAGTGCTCGACCGGGCCGGGCAGCCCGATGCCGACGCCGGCGATGGGGACGGTGGGGACGCGGTCGGCTCGCATCCGTCGCCAGATGTCAATGAGCAGGCCGAGCACCGCGTCGGGGCCGTCGGCGATGTCCAGCGCGAGCCTCTCCATGGTCAGCGGCTCACCGGTCAGGTCGGCGATGGCGACGGTGGCGTGGGTGGCGCCGACGTCGGCCGCCAGCACCACCCGCGCCCGGGCGTTGAACACGAACCGGCTCGCGGGCCGGCCACCGGTGACGGCGTCGTTGCCTCCGGTCACCAGGCCGGCGTGCATGAGCGCGTCGAGCCGCAGGCGCACCGTCGACCGGGCCAGTCCGGTCTGGGTGGCCAGTTCGGCACGCGTGCGCGCCTGTCCGTCGCGCAGCAGCCCCAGCAGCTCGCCGGGCGACGTCGGGGCGGCGTTTTGCCGAAGGTTCATCTCTCAATTAAAGCGGTACGCCCGCGTCCGGCCGCTCAGCACGACCGACTTTGAGACGTTGACCATCCCACTATGGGCGACAGCGACCAAACTTTTGTTGACCGTCGCCATAAGTCAGCCTTACCGTCGTCACATGTCTGTGACCGATCTAATAACGGCGTCTGGCGGGCTCGAATCCGAGCAGCAGACGCTGCGCGTGGCGGTTGTAGGCGCGGGGTTCATGGGGCAGGTGCACGCGGAGGCGGCCCGGCGGGCCGGGGCGGCCGTCGTGGCCGCGGTGGCATCGCGCCCCGAGGGGGCCACCGCCGCGGCTCGCGCCGTCGGCGCGGACGAGGGCTACCCGGACCTGGCGGCCCTGCTCGACGACGCCGAGATCGACGTGCTGCACGTGTGCACGCCCAACGCGTCGCACGCCCCAGTCGCCGCCGCCGCGCTCGCCGCCGGCGTGCACGTCATCTGCGAGAAGCCACTCGCCACCGGCAGCGCCGAGGCCGTGGCGCTCGCGGAGGCGGCCGGCGATCGGGTGGCCGCGGTGCCCTTCGTCTACCGCTTCCACCCGATGGTGCGCGAGCTGCGGGCCCGGCTGGCCGCGGGCGAGGCCGGCGTCGTCGCCAGCGTTACCGGCGGCTACCTGCAGGACTGGCTGTCCCGCCCGGCCGACGACGACTGGCGCGTCGACGCCTCGCTCGGCGGGCCCTCGCGGGCGTTCGCCGACATCGGCTCACACTGGTGCGACCTGTTCGAGTTCGTCACGGGCGACCGGATCGCCAGACTGTCCGCGCGCACCGCCGTCGTGCACGAACGCGCCCGCAACAACGGCAAGCCCACCGAGGACCTGGCCGCCGTGCACTTCACCACCGCCGCCGGCATGGTCGGCACGCTGGTGGTGTCGCAGGTCGCCGCCGGTCGCAAGAACCGGCTGCACCTGGAGCTCTCCGGCACCGACGCGAGCTTCGGCTTCGACCAGGAGGACCCGGAGCGGCTGTGGATCGGCCGGCGCGAGGGCGGCCAGACGCTGCTGCGCGACCCCGCGACGCTGCACCCCTCCGCCGCGCGCTACGTCCGGCTGCCCGCCGGGCACGCACAGGGCTACCAGGACTGCTTCGACGCGTTCGTCGCCGACACCTACCGGGCGGTACGCGGCGAGGACCTGCCGGACGGCCTGCCCACGTTCGCGGACGGCCTGCGCGCCGTCCGGATCACCGACACGGTGCTGGCCTCGGCGGCCACCGACGGCGCGTGGCGCGAGGTGCCGGCATGACAACCGGCACCACGACGAGCGTACGGCTGACCGGGATCACCAAGTCCTTCCTCGGCGTTCCGGTGCTGCACGGGGTGGACCTGGAGCTGCGCGGCGGCGAGGTGCACGCCGTGATGGGCGAGAACGGTGCGGGCAAGTCCACGCTGCTCAAAGTGCTGGCCGGGGTCCACAAGCCAGACAGCGGCACCATCGAGGTCGACGGCGGCGAGGTGTCCTTCGCCAGTCCCAGCGACGCGCAGCGGGCCGGCATCGCGATCATCCACCAGGAGTTCACCCTGCTGC
>NZ_JBFBAO010000148.1:0-15229 GCF_040682255.1 Micromonospora sp. NPDC051296
GGCGACCAGCCGGGCCGGCAGCGCATGCCACTCACCGTCCATGCAGGCCACCACGATCCGGTCGCCGGTCGGCTGGTCATCGGCGTACCCGGCGATGGCCGCCACCACCCGCTCGCTGACGTGCGTGGCGGCGTGTTCCTCGGCGACGCCCCACTCGTTGCGCGCCCACCGCTCCCCCACCTCGGCCTGCGCGGCGGCGACCAGATCCAGCAACACCCGCTCGGCCGGTACGCCGGCGTCGAGCAGGCCCCTCGCCAGCGCGACGGCGGCCTGCTCGTCGGCGTCGGCAAGATAGTCCAGGTACGCCGGGTACGCGGCGGCCGGCGAGGTGCCCGTGGTCGCGGTGGTCACGGTGCTGCGGTCCCTTCCTGGCTCGCCCCGGCCGGCGTGGGTACCGCGTGCAGGTGCCGGTGGGCGCGGCCACCGGCACCGGTGGCGCGCAACGCGAGCACCGCGATGTCGTCGTGGTCGCGCTGGGCCAGCCAGTCGCAGGTGACCTGCTCGATCCGTTCGGCCAGGGCCGGCGCCGGCATCCGCTGGCAGCCGGTCACCGCCTGCACCAGCCGGGCGGTGCCGAGTTGCTCGTCGCCCCGCCGGCCACCGCGCGCCTCGGTCACACCGTCGCTGTAGAGCAGGCAGGTCTCGCCAGGGGCCAGCCGCGTGGAAACCTGGCCGACCCGCGGGTCCGGCACCACCCCGATGAGCATCCCGCTCAGCGCGAGCTGCTCCACCTCGCCGGAGGCGCGCACCACCAGCGGGGGAAGGTGACCGCCACCGGCCAGAGTCAGCGCCAGACCCCCGTCGCGGTGCGGCCGGACCGCGCCCAGCACCATAGTGGCGAACCGACCCTGCCCGTGTGCCAGGGTCGTCTCCAGCAGGGCATCGTTGAGCAGCCGCAGCAGCTGGGCGGGGTGCTGCTCGACCCGGTGCAGCGCGTGTAGGCACTGGCGCAGTTGCCCGGTGAAGACCGCCGCCTCGACACCCTTGCCGGAGACGTCGCCGAGAAAGAAGATTGAGCCGCCGTCGGGCAGCCGGTGCGAGCCGTAGAAGTCACCTCCGATGCGCAGCCCGGCCTGGGCCGGCCGGTACGCCGTGCCCCATTGGACGCCGGGGACCTCGACCGGCTCCACCGGCAGCAGGCTGGCCTGGAGGGTGTCCGCCACCTCGGCCTGGTCGTGGTAGAGCAGAGCGGTGGTCAACGTCGCGCCGGCCCGGGCGGCGAAGGCCCGGATCAGGTCGACGTCGTCCGTGCCGTACCAACGGGCGGCCGACCGGGCGACCAGCAGCACGCCGGCGGGCGTGTCCCGGCCGGGCAGCGGCACCAGCCGGGCGCACACGTCGGCCACGGACAGCCCGGGCAGCCATCCCGCCTCGACGGCCTGTTCGGCCAGCCAGTCGACGGCGTGCGGCTCGGCGCCGGACAGGCCGTCGGCGACGGCCGGGGGCAACTCCGCCGCGGCCAGCACCCCACGGTCCACAGTGGTTGCGTCGCCGTCGGCCCGCCGGGCGCGCCACCAGCGGGCCCGGCCGGACCGGGGAGCCAGCACCAGCACGGCCACCTCGGCCAGCGTGGGCACGGCGAGCCGGACCACCGCGGCGGCGGCCCGGTCCGGGTGCAGCGGGTTGCCGAGCTTCTCACCGACCACGGCCAGGAACGCCGACCTGGCCCGTTCGGCCACCAGCGCGTCGGCACGCCCGGCACTGTCGCTGACGTCCTCCACATACCAGCAGCTACGACCGGCCGACAGCGGCACCCGTCGGGTGCGCAGCCGGCGGCCGTGGTGGGTGAATTCGGCGTCGCCGGAACTCAGCCCGCCGATGCCGGCGAGCGTCCCGCCCGCGACGACCTCCGGCAGCAACCGCTCGGCGACCGGGCTGACGTGCCACACGACCCCGTCGGGGCCACACACCACCAGGCCCTCGCGGAAGTGCTCGACGACCTCCGGCCAGTCGGGCGCAGTCTGGGACCGGGCCCCCTCCACAGCGGGAAGCCCGACCGCGGATCGTGGCGTGGCGGGATGCCACGCCGGGGCCCGCGCGGCACTCGGCGTGAGGAACCGTCCGTCGCCGGGGCCAAGGTCCCTGACGTCGGCACCTGTCACCAGCTGAGCCCCACTCCTTGTCGATTCCGCAACCGCGCCGGGCGGTCTGCATGGTCTCGTCCCGCCACCCACCCTACGCCGGTGTCGCGGTACCGCCACCCGGCGGCCGCGCGGCCGGCCGCCCGACAGGCGGGGCAGGTCAACGGTTGTTACGATCCGGAACGCCCCTGCCCGCCGGCAACCCGCGGAAGGCGTGATCGTTGCTGTCCCACGGTCGAAGGCCCGAGACGACGCCGCTGAGCATGTCCGTCGACCGGTCCGATCCCGACGTGCCCGTCATCCTGGTGGGCGGCGATCTCGCCTACACCACGGCCGCCCCGCTGCGGGTCGAGGTGGACCGCCTGCTTGGCCCCGGCCCCGCAGGGCTCGTGCTCGACTTCGCCGACCTGCAGTTCATCGACAGCACCGGGCTCAGCGTCATCGTGCACGCCTGGCGCGAGGGGCAACAGGTGGGCACCGCCCTGCGGCTACGCGCGGCGCCACGGTTCCTTGCGACCATTCTCGACATGACCGGGGTCACCGGCCTGCTCGCCCGCCCGGTCGGCGGCGACCAGCCGGTGCGCACCGGGCCGGACGGCCAACCCACCGCCACCGCCTGACTCCCCCAACCCTGCGACTTGCGCGGAACCGGTGGGCTGGAAGCATGGGGGCATGTCCTCCCCGCTGTTGGCCATCGAGGTCAGCCGGTTCGACGCCGGGCGTGCCGAGCTGCGGCTGACCGGCGACCTGGACTTCGACAGCGCGACCGAGCTGATCGACGCCGTGGGTGAGCTGCACCGCGACGGCTACCAACAGCTGGTCATCGACCTGACCGGACTGGGTCTGTGCGACTCCTCCGGGCTGAGCGCGTTCGTGGTGGCGCACCGGGGCGGCTCCGTTCCGATCCGGTTGACCGGCGTGCACCCCAAGCTGCGCCAGTTGCTGGACCGCACCGGCCTGGCCGAGCTGCTGGAACTGCGGCCCGCCACCGAGGACGGCGGCGTGGAGGCGGCGGGCTGACCGCCTTCCACCGGCCACCGGAAAGGGGTGGCCCCCGACCCTGGGACCAGGGGCCGGGGGCCGGAGGATGGCTCAGGACGCCGGAACCGGGAATCCGGCGCTTCGGGGCGCGGGCGGCTCCGCGTCCTCGGGAGGCCCGGAATCGGGAGTCTTGAACAGATAGCGGATGAACTCCGCGCCCGTGGGGTCGTCCTCCGCTCCCGGCCACTGCCCGGCGCAGTCGACGCCGATCACCTCACGGCCGGTGCCGTCGGCCTCCTCCAGCAGCGCCCACAGGCTCACCTGGTAGCACCGGGTGCTCTCGGTCGCCAGGCGCCAACGGGCGTACCAGCCGGGTCGGGCGGGGACGATCTCGACAATCCGCTTCATCATGACCTTCCCTTCCGCGTGCTGTGCCTCGGAAGATCTCCGGTCCACTGCGATCGTCGGCCCCGCCCGGGTGACGATCCCTCACCCCGGCGGGATGAAGCCGCAACGGCGGCGTCGCGCCGGCGGTGGCCCGGGCCGAACCGATCGTTTCGCTCCCGGTAGCGGCGGGAAGGCCATCGACGAAGCCAGCAACACCAGCGGAAGCGAGGTGCCACCATGCGCAAGCAGATGGAGGGCGACAACCAGCGCCGCCGCGCACTGGCCCGGCAGGCCCGGCAGCGCGGCATGCAGGCGGGCGACACCGGTGCCAGCCTGAGCGCTTCCAAGCAGCTCGCCCACCTCGACCAGGGCAAGCGGACCGGCCCGACGCCGGCCAGAAGCCGCCACAAACCGAACACCACGCGCGACCGGCCCGCACCGCCGCCGGCCGGCCTCGCGGAGGCCCCTCCCCGACCTCGCCCGGAACCGGGCGTCAACGCGCCGGGGGTCACCACGATGGGCTACCAGGATCTGGTCGACGACGTCGTCCGGCGCGCCGGCGTCGACTTCCGCACCGCCAAGGTGGGGGTGGAGTCGACGGTACTGGTCCTGGCCTGGGCCCTGGAGGCGGCCGAGCGCAACCGACTGCTGGCGGCGGTGCCCACCTCACTGCACGACGTGGTACCGGTCGACGGCATCGAGCGGCGCCAGGACCTGCCCGGCTTCCTGTCCGAGGTGGGCCGGATCAGCGGCCGCAGCCCCGAGCAGGCCCGCTATCAGGCCGAGGCCACCCTCGCGGCGCTCGCCGAGCACGACGGTGACCTGGTCGAGTCGCTGCACGTACCGGACGAACTGCGGGAGTTGCTGAACCCGCCCGCAGCCGGCGGCGGGGTGGTCGGCGCGACCACCGCCACGCCCACGCTGTCCGACTTGGACCTGGGTGATGCGCTGTCCGACCTGCCTTACTGGTCCGGTGACGGCACCTCGCTGTCCCGGACCCTCGAACTACCGCCGGACAACCTCGACCGGGTGCTGGACCGGCTCGACCAGATCCGGGGCCAGACCGGCCGCGGGCCACGGATCGGCCGGGCGGACCCGACGACGGCCGTGTTGACCGTCACCAGCCGTAACGCCCGGGGTGTTACCGCAATGGACATCGACCTGGCGCACACGATCGACGACGCGATCGACGAGGCGGGCGCCGGGCTGGCCACCGGCTGAGCCACCGGCAGAACGGACGCGGGCCGACGGGTACCCCCGTCGGCCCGCGCACCCGCGCGGGCACATCAAAATGAGTCAGCGTACGCGGGTCGGCATCTCGGGCGAGGCGCTCTCCAGCGGCACGGCGTTGGCGGGGACGAGTCCGAGCTGCGCCGCCGAGCGGGGCTGCGCCGCGTCGATGAGCCAATCGGCGCTCACCCGGGTCCGGTTGCCGGGCATCGCCAGCAGGTGATAGCCCCGGGTCACCGCCTTGGCCGGCAGACCGGACATCGGCACCTTCAGCGGGTTCGCCGCCGCCTGCTTGCCGCCCAGGTCGACCACCCAACCAAGGTCGTGATGCTTGTACGGCCGGCGGCGGCCCTGCCCGTAGGAGGCGGCGACGTTGTGCGCGGCGAGCTTGCCCTGCCGCTGGGCGTGCTGGGCGGTCATCGTGCAGATCTGGCCGGGGCGGGTCAGGTCGGGGACCGCGGCGGCGTCGCCGCAGGCGTACACCTCGGGGAAGCCGGGGACGTTGAGATACTCGTCGACGACCAACCGCCCCTTTTCGGTCCGCAGGCCCAACTCCGCCACGAACGGGTCGGGGCGTACGCCGACGCACCAGATCAGCGAACAGGTGGGCACGTACTCGCCGTCGGTGAGCTTGACCCCGTCCTCAGTGGCGACCGCCACCGAGGTGCCCATGCGTACGTCCACCCCGCGCCGGCGCAGCACCCGGTCCGCGGTCCGGGACATCCGCTGATCCAATTCGGGCAGAACGCGGGGGGCGACGTCCAGCAGCATCCACTTCGGCCGGATCTTCAGCCGGGGGCGCTGGGCGGCCAGCTCGTCGGTGAACAGCTGTCCGTGCGCGGCCACCTCGGTACCCGTGTAGCCGGCGCCGACCACCACGAACGTCGCCCGCGCCTGCTGCTCGGCCGGGTCCTCGGCCTGCTCGGCCAGTTCGATCTGGCGGATCACCTTGTCGTGCAGGAAGAGCGCCTCGGGCAGGCCACGGAAGCCGTGGGCGTACTCGGTCACCCCGGGGATCGGCAGCAGCTTGTTGACGCTGCCGACGGCGAGGATCAGCCGGTCGTACGCCAGCCGGTTGCGGTCACCCTCCGGCTGGGTGAAGCCGACCCAGCGGTTCTGCAGGTCGACGTGATCGGCCTCGCCGATGACCACCCGTACGCCGTCCAGCGTGCCGGTCAGCGGCACGGCGATCCGGCCGGGCTCCACCACGCCGGCGGCCACCTCGGGCAGCAGCGGCAGGTAGAGGAAGTAGTCGGTCGAGTTCAGCAGGACGATCTCGGCCCGGTCGCGGGCCAACCGGCTCAGCGTCTTCGCCGCGTGGTAACCGGCGAACCCGGCTCCCACGATCACCACACGAGGTTTCGTCATTCCGGCCCGGTTCCCGCCCCCGGCCAGGACAAACGTCCGCGCCCGGCGAGCGGCTCCGGCCTGGATCGCGAAAGCCTCACCCGCACGGGGTGAACTCGCCTCACCCGAGGGCGGCGCAGGGTCGAGGGGACGGCACGAGTCGAGGAGGAACGCATCATGAGTCTGCCGATCCCCAATGACCGGCGGGTGCCGACGTACCTGCGGCAGAGCGGCCGCCCGCAGCTGACCTCACGGCAGCGCCGGCGCGCCGAGCAGAAGGAGCGGAGACTCGGGCGCCTGACCGGCCAACGCCCGCCGGACCGTCCCGGCGGCCGCGCGGCCAGCCGTGGCCGCTGAATCCGCCACCGGTGGCAGCGCCCCGGATCTGCCTGGTCGTGCCGGGCTACCGGCTCGGCGGGCCCTCGGCCGGCATCGGGAATTGGAGGAAGGTGGCGCCGCGCAGGTCCAGCCACACCCGATCGGGTGCGCGGACCAGCCGCAGTATCACCTCGGTGCAGACCGGGCACCGGGCGACCAGGCCCGGCGCGTGCGAGTAGACCCGCAATCCCGCCACCGGGCTGGCGGTGCCGCAGTGGGCGCACCGGCCGGTGGCGGTGCTCAGGTCGACCGCGAACACCTCCCCCAGCGGACCGTCGAGCATGTTGCCGTCCACGTACGGCAGCGCAGTCATCCGTAGCCTCCTCTCAGCCGGTCGGGCCGAAACGCTCGGTGCGCACCCGCCTCGCCGGGTGGCCCAGCCCGACGAGCAGATCGGAGACGGTCTCCACGAAGCCGGTGGGACCGCAGACGTAGACCAGGGGCTCCAGGTCCGGCGGCCAGCCGTGGGTGTTGACGTCGGCGAGATTGAGCCGGTGCGGCTCGCCCCGCCATCCCTCGGGCGCCTGGCGGGTGTACACGTACGCCACGTCGAGACCGGCGTCGTCACGGACCCGCCGGCGCAACTCGTCGGCGTAGAACACGTCGGTCGGGGTGCGTACGGAGTAGATCAGCCGAAACGGGGCCCGGCTGCCGGCCGCCCGGCGGGCGCGGAGCATGGCCATCAGCGGCACCACGCCCGAGCCGCCGGCCACCAGCAGCACCGGGTCGGTCTGGGCGGGCCGCCAGACGAACCAGCCGCCGACCGGGCCGCGGACCTCGACCGGATCACCCTCCCGGTAGGTCTCGATCAGGAAGGGCGACACCTCACCGTCGGGCACCCGCTGCACGGTCAGCTCGATCCGGTCGCCGTCGGCCGGCGCGGCCAGCGAGTACGAGCGGGCCGCCTGGTAGCCGTCGGGTGCGGTGAGCCGGATGTCGACGTGCTGGCCGGGCAGGTGGGCCGGCCAGCCCGGCACCTCCAGCAGCAGGGTCTGCGCGGTCGGTGTCTCGACCCGGCGTTCCACCAGCCGGGCCGGCAGCCACCGCATGGGCCCGCTCAATCGCCCTGGTACCGCTGCTCACGCCACGGATCCCCGTAGTCGTGGTAGCCGGCGGTCTCCCAGAAGCCGGGGCTGTCCTCGCTCATCAGGCGGATGCCGCGCACCCACTTGGCGGACTTCCAGAAATAATGCTGGGGCACGAGCAGGCGGGCCGGCCCACCGTGTTCGGCGGGCAGGTCGTCGCCGTCGTAGGTGTGCACCAGCCAGGCCTGCCCGTCCCGCAGGTCGTCCAGGGGCAGGTTGGTGCTGTAGTCGCCGTAGGAGTGGGCGAGGGCGTAATCCGCCGCAGTGTCGATGCCGTCGAGCAGGGTGTCCAGCGAGACGCCCTGCCAGTTGGTGCCGAGCTTCGACCACCGGGTGACGCAGTGGATGTCGACGGTCGGGGTCTCCTGCGGCAACGCCATCATCTCGTCCCAGCTCCACCGGTACTCCATGCCGGTCTCGGTGGAGATGACGAACTCCCACGTCTCGCGCGGCACCTTTGGTGTCGGGCCCGCGGACAGCACGGGGAAATCCGGTGTCAGGTACTGCCCGGGAGGCAGGTTCGGCGCCCCGGAGCGGGGCCGACCCTGAAAGCCCGGCGTGACGATGCCCACCGCTCAGTCGTACCACGTTCGGTGGCGCGCCCGGGGGGCGTTCGCCGGGCCGGTCCGTGCGGTGGGCAGGCGGCGCGGACCCTCACTGCCGTTCGGTGACGATCTCCTTCGTGCCCGGCGCCATGTTGCGGGTGGCGCGCAGACTGGTGATGGTGACGACGGTCAGGACGACGATGATGACCAGGAGCGAGGCCACGGTGGGGATCTCCGGGACGCCCTCCCAGATGCCGTGCGCCCAGTGCAGGCCGAGCTTGACGCCGATGAAGGCCAGGATGACGGCCAGGCCGTAGCTGAGGTGGACCAGCCGGCTCAGCGCCGCGTGCAGCACGAAGTACAGCGCCCGCAGTCCCAGCAGGGCGAAGGCGTTGGTGGCGAAGACGAGGTACGGGTCGTTGGTGATGCCGTAGACGGCCGGCACCGAGTCGACGGCGAAAACCACGTCGGTGGCGAACACCGCCACCACCACCAGCGCGAGCGGGGTGAGCGCCCGCCGGCCGTCGACCTGCACGGTCATCTTCGTGCCGTGGTACTCGTTGACCACCGGCATGAAGCGGCGCAGCAGGCGCACCGAACGCATGGTGCCGATGTCCACCGTCTGCTCGTGCCCGCTGAACGCGTCACGAAGCAGCTTGGCCGCGGTGAACAGCAGGATCAGCGCGAAGACCAGGAAGGCGAAGTCCAGGGTCTGCAACGCGGCCGCGCCCAGGGCGATGAACACGCCGCGCAGCACCAGCGCCCCGGTGATGCCGAACAGCAGCACCCGCTGGGCGAGCACGCCCGGCACCGCGAAGGCGGCCAGCAGCAGCATGAAGACGAAGAGGTTGTCGACCGACAGGGACTTCTCGACCAGATAGCCGGTGAGGTACTCGAAGCCGCGCTGGGAGCCGAACTCGGACCAGACCCAGGCACCGAAGGCCAGCGGCAGGGCTATGTAGAACGCCGACCAGCCCAGCGCCTCTTTCAGTGACACCTCGTGCGGGCGGCGGGTCACCAGGAAGTCGAGCACCAGCAGGACGAGCACTCCGGCGATGGTCACCGCCCAGAGCGACGGCGTGCCCACCGACTGGAGACCGGCAGCAGCATACGACAAATCGGACATGAAGCCTCCTCGAACACCGTGTCATGTTCGAGGTCTCCTTCACCCACATTTCGTGGGCAACCACCCGAGGCACACGTCAGCGCGCCGTACTGACCGGTATGGTTCGTGGGAAGTACTCCCCTCGTGCTGACAAGGTTAGGCCAGCCGGATCCCGCCCGCCAGGCGGGGCAGGTCCGTCCCCTTACCAGCGCGGATGTGAGCGCCTATCGTGATCCGGTGACCGCTGAGCTGCCGGCCGGCCCACTGGCCGGCGTACGCGTGATCGAGCTGGCCGGGATCGGGCCGGGTCCGTTCGCCGCGATGATGCTGGCCGACCTCGGTGCGGACGTGATCCGGGTGGACCGGGCGACCGAGGTGGACGTCTCGGCCTTCGGCACCCCACATCCGGACCTGCTCAACCGGGGCCGCCGCTCGATCGGCGTGGACCTGAAGTCGGCCGGCGGCCGGGAGGTGGTGCTCGCCCTGGCCGGCGGCGCGGACGCGCTGATCGAGGGTTTTCGGCCCGGGGTGACCGAGCGGCTCGGCGTGGGCCCGACGGACTGCCACGCGGTCAACCCGCAGCTGGTCTACGGCCGGATGACCGGCTGGGGGCAGGACGGACCGAGCGCGCCGTACGCCGGGCACGACATCGACTATCTGGCCCTGACCGGCGCGTTGCACGGCATCGGCCGGGCCGGGCAACCGCCGGTGCCGCCGATGAACCTGCTCGGCGACTTCGGCGGTGGCGGGATGATGCTGGCCCTGGGCGTCGTCTCCGCGCTGTACGCGGTCCGCGCAGGCGCGGCCGGTCAGGTGGTCGACGCCGCAATCGTGGACGGGGTGGCGGTGCTCAGCACGCAGATCCACGCGTTGCGGCAGCTCGGCATGTGGCAGGACCCGCGCGGGGTGAACCTGCTCGACGGCGGCGCCCCGTTCTACAACACGTACGAGTGCGCCGACGGGCGGTACATCGCGGTCGGCGCGCTGGAGCCGCGGTTCTACGACGAGCTGGTCCGGCGCACCGGTTTCCCGCTGCCGCCGGACGAGGCGCCCGATCGCACCGACCCGGCGAACTGGCCGGCGCTGCGCGCGGCCTGGGCCCGGCTGTTCCGCACCCGCTCACGGGACGAGTGGGCGGCGCTGCTCACCGCCTCCGACGCCTGTGTGGCCCCGGTGCTGGACTGGCGGGAGGCGCCGGAGCATCCGCATCTGGCCGCCCGGGACACCTTCGTGGTCCGCGACGGGGTCGTCCAGCCGGCGCCGGCACCCCGGTTCTCCGGCACCCCGACGTCGGTGCGCCGGCCGCCGCCGTGGCCCGGTGAGCACACCGACGAGCTGCTCGCCGAGGCCGGCTACCACCCGGACCGGGTGGCCGACCTGCGGGCCGCCGGCGCGGTCCGCTGAGCCTCGGCTCAGCGGCGGCGCAGGGTCGCGCCGGGTGCCAGGGCCGGTTCGACCATGTCGCGGTAGTCACGGGGCAACTGGACCACCAGTTCGTCGAACTCCCCACCGGTGACCGCCTCACGCACCGTGGTGAAGACCGCGCGGATCGCGTCCCGGGCCGCCGGCTCCTCGACGCCGGCGCGGACCGCCACCCGGGCGACGAACTCGGCCGCGCCGAAACGCTCCGCCGCCTCGGTGTCGGGTGTCGGCCGCAGCGGCAGCCGTAGCGGCGCGGGCAGCTGGACGGCCAGGTCGAGCACCTCGCCGCCGGTCAGCCGCTCGGCGAGCGTGGCCAACGTCGCGCTGGTCAGTTCCGTCGCCCGCTGAGACGACGTACCGGTCCGCTGGGCCACCTGGTCGACGAACGTGTCGTAGTTCATCGGATACCCCCTCCGGGCGGCGATTACCCGTCGGGCCGGATCGGAAACGGCGGCCGGTTTCGGCCGCGCCGCGCGAAAACCGCGGCCGGTTTTCCGGCGGACCGGCGCGTGACGGGCGCTCGGTCGGGTAACCGCGCCCGGTCGTGGCCGGATCGAAGCCGGGAGGAGCCGACACCATGGCGAGTTACGCCGACGTCCTGCAGTACATGTCCAGCCTGGATTTCCCCGCCGGGAAGGACGACGTGGTACGCGAGGCCGAACGCGAGGGAGCCCCGCCGGACGTGTTGCGCGCTCTGCGTGCGCTGCCTCCGGTCGACTACGCCAACGGCACCGAGGTGGCCCGTTCCGCCGGCATCGATGCGGCTCCCGAGGTCGACGACGCGCAGCGTGGCGCGGCGGGCCGCGACAAGCGGCACCAGCGGGTGTCCCAGCACCTGCGCAGCATCTGAACCCGGCACAGGTGGGCGCCCCGGCCGCGAACCGCGACCGGGGGCGCCCCTGGGTAACCAACCTGCCCTGGTGGCGCAGCGCCCGAACCGGGTCGCAACCACAGGCGGCCGGCAGCCACCCGGTCCCGGGTGGCTGCTGTTACCGCGATCATCATACGTCATGGGATCGGCCGAACGGTCAGGTGGTGTCGACGAAGGGCTCACCCGGCCAGTTCCGCATACCGCCGCTCCAGGTCGATCCGGGCCAGCGCACCGACCAGCCAGGCGAGACGTTCCGACTCACCGCCGCCGGCCAGCCCGGCGAGATCCTCCGCGGAGCGCCCCAGCCCGAGCCGGCGGGCCGCCGCCAGCGCCCGCCGGTCGGCCACCGGGGCCACCTCCCGCCACAGCGCTTGCACCTCACGCAAAAACAGGTCCGCGACCTGGGCGTCCACCCCGGGCAGCGCGGTGAGCAGCGCCCGCTCGCGCGCCGGGTCGTAATGGGCCGCCGACCGCAGCTGACGCAGGTCGCCGCGGTACTGCTCGACCACAGTGCGGGCGAGGTCGCCGAGCAGGTCGGCCAGGGCGTCGACGTCGCCGCGCTGACCGCTGTCGCGCAGCGCCCGGACCCGGTCGGCGTGCAGCGAGCGGGCCAGCCGGGCCGCGCTGTCCCAGCCGGCGTCGGGCAGGGCGTGGGCGCTGTCCAGGGCCCGCCGGAAATCACCCCGGCGGGCCAGCAGGACCGCGAGGCAGAGCAGCTGGAACAGGCTGGACGGGTTGTTGGTGACCCGGAAGCCGTACTGCTCGGCGAACCCTCGGCCGCTGCCGGCGAGCCGGCGCACCAGACGCTTCTTGTCCTCGATGGTGGAGATCGCAGTGGTGGGCATGCCGGCTACTACCCGCGCCCGCGCCCGCCACGCCTGCGGTGCAGCCCGGAAGCCGCCGGTCAGTCCCGGAAACCGCCGGACCGGTCCCGGGCCTTGAGCCGGGTCGTGGGCAGGGCGGGGGCGGGCAGCGGCGGATCCGGGTCGGCGGCGACCACGCCGAACCGCCGCCCGGCCATCCAGTCCTCCCGGGCGGCCACGATCTCCTCGTGGCTGCGGCCGACGAAGTTCCACCACATCACCAGCGGCTCGTCGAACGGGGTGCCGCCGAGCAGCATCAGCCGGGTGCCGGGCTCGCCGCGCACGGTGAACGCGTCCCGGCCGGCGCCGAGCCAGAGCAGCGCCCCGGGCGCGAGGGGCACGCCGTCGATCTCGGCGGCACCGTCGAGGGCGAGCAACGCGTACTCGAAGTCGCGCCGCAGCGGCAGCCCCACCGGCCCCGCGCCGGCCAGGGCCAGCTGTGCGCCGAGCAGCGGGGTGTAGACCCGGGCCGGCGAGCGCTCGCCGGCGAGTTCCCCGACCAGCAGGGTGACGTCCAGATCGCCGTCGCGCCACCGGGGGAGTTCGGCGTGGTGGGCGAAGTCGGCCGCGCCGGCCCGAGCCGGATCCGGCAGCGCCACCCACAGTTGCAGACCGTGCATCAGCGGCGGATGGACGGCCGGGGACCGCTCGGAGTGCGCGATGCCGTGACCGGAGGTCATCACGTTCAGCTGCCCCGGGCGGATCGGCTGCACGCTGCCCAGGCTGTCGCGGTGCAGGATCTCGCCGTCGAGCAGCCAGGTCACGGTCTGCAAGCCGGTGTGCGGATGCGGCGGCACCTCCATGCCCGGCCGCTGGGCCACGTCGTCGGGACCGAAGTGGTCGACGAAGCACCAGGCCCCGACCATCCGGCGGGTGCGCTGGGGCAGCAGCCGGCGCACCGTCGTGTAGCGGCCCAGCGGCACGTCGTGGCCCGGCAGCAGCACGCTGCCCGGATCGGCGGTGGCCACGCCGGGCGGCCGGGTCTGCGCGGGCATCGACTCGGTTGGCTCCACGGGCCGACTGTACGCCCGATCCGGCCGCCCACTCAGCCACTGCGCGCACCCCCAGGCGGCCACCCGCGCCCCGACCCGCATCCCTCAGCCGGTGCGTACGGTCAGCACGTTCGCGCCGGCGACCAGGTCCAGGAGGATCCGGTCGGCGGACCGGTCCCAGCCCGGCGAGCCGAGCACCGTGCCCGCGGCGACTCCGTCGCGGCGCTCGTCGTACAGGGCGATGGTGCCGGCACCGGCGGCGGCCCGGACCCGCACGGGCCGGCCACCGGCGACCGTGACGTCGAACAGGTTGACTCCGCCGGTCACCCGCACCACGAACGCGCCGTCGACCGGGGGCAGGAGCAGCTCGGTACGGGTGGCGCCACCGGCGAGTTCCAGCCCGGACAGCCGGGCCGAGTTGAGGTCGAGGCGTCGTTCGGTGGCCCCACCGGTAATCCGTACCGCCCAGGTGACCCGGGCGTTGAGCAGCACCTCGACCGCGCTCGGCGCGTCCCCGGTCCGCTCCATCCGCAGCCGCACCAGGTCGCCGGCCAGTTCCGGGCGCGGCCGGGCGCCGGACTCGGCCGGGCTGCCGATCCGGTACAGCTCCTCCCCCAGTTCCACCAGTCGCAGGTCGAACCGGGTCACCCCGTCGACCAGCTCGAAGGCGGCCTGCGGCCGGCCGTCGCGGGGTGCGGTCTCGGTCTCCTCGCGGCTCTCCACGGCGGCCCGCGCCGCCCCGCCCAGCCCGCTGGTCCCGCCCGGCTCGGCCGGCCCGGTGGCCGCCGGTTCCACCGGCTGCCCGCCGCCGGAGAAGACCAGGCCAAGCCGGTGCGGGTCGGAGAGGATCACCGCCACGGCGGCGGCACCGACCGCCAGCACCAGGATCGCGGCGGCGGCCAGCAACCGCGCGCCGGCCGACCAGGTCGGCCGGGCCGGTGACACCGCGTCGCTGCCGGCGAACGGCTCCGCTGACACCTCCACCCGGGGCGGCGGAGCCGGCTCCGGGCGTGTCCGACAGTTCTCGTCCCGCTCCGAACCGGCCATGCCGTCCCCTTCCACGGTCCCTGCCAGCAGGTACGTACCGGAGAGCGGGACGGATCAGTCGGACCGCCGACAGGGACCGGATCGCCCAACGGTTCCGCCGGGTGGCCGAGGCAAAGCTGGCGTACGGCGTGGTTCAGCTCCACGAACGGGTACCGGTGCCCGCCGGAGGGAACGGCGGGCACCGGTTCCGGTGCTTTCCGGGCCCTGCCCGGCGTGCTGGCTCAGTGCGTGCCACCCGCACCGAGGCGGTTGCGCCGCCGCCAGAGCATCGTGCCGAGCAGCAGGACCACGCCCGTGGCGACGAGCCCGCCACCGACCTTCATCGGGGTGTCCAGGCTGCTGCCGGTGACCGGCAGGTGCGGCCCCTTCTTGGGCAGCACCCGCAGCTCGATGGAGGCGCTACGGCCGGACTCCCGACCGGTCGCGGTGAAGGTGAGCAGGCCGGTCTCCGACGGCGTGTACCGGCGGGCGAAGACGCCGTCCCGGTCAGCCCGGACATTCAGCGGCGCGCTGGCCTGGAAGGCCACCGGTGTCATGGCGACGGTGCTGCCGTCGCTGCGGACCGTGCCGACGGCCGGCGCGGCCAGCGGCGTCCTCGAGATCTCGATGTCCACCCATTCCCTGCCGGCGAAGCTGCGCCCGGTGAGGACGATCGACTCGCCGAGGTAGATGGTCGGGCGGTTCACCGTCAGCGAGGCGAGGACGGGCGTGTACGGCGGTGGCTGGGGCGTATCGGAGACTGTGGGCGCCGGCTGCGGCTGCGCCGCCCCCGCCGCGGTCGGCACGGCCACCACGGCCAGACCGACCGTGAGCGCCATGATGATGCGGGATAGCCGCATGGTGGTTCCCTCCTACTGAGAACAGCTTGGTGCGGTAACAACTTGGGTGGTCCATG
>NZ_JBFBAO010000149.1:0-15115 GCF_040682255.1 Micromonospora sp. NPDC051296
GCTTCAGGAGATCTTCGCGACCGTCGCGACGGTCCGGCTGGATCTCGGCGCCAACCGGGCGACCGTGCGGTTGGCCGGTCACCCGCCGCCGGTGCTGCTCGCCGGGGGCCGGGTCGCGCCGGTGCCGGCGCCGGGGGGCCTGCTGCTGGGCGTACGCCCGCGCCGGCCGGTCGCCTTCGACCTGGAATTCGACACCGATGACTGGTCTCTGCTGATGTACACCGACGGCCTGATCGAGGGCCGGGTGGGCGAGGGCGACGAGCGCCTCGACGTACCCGGCCTGACCAGTCTGCTCGCCGAGCCGGCCAGCCGGTCGGTTCCGCTGCCCGAACTGCCGGCCTGGCTGGTCGGGCGGGCCGAGCAGCTCAACGGCGGCCCGTTCGCCGACGACGTGGCGATGCTGCTGGTCACCCGGGGTGGCGGCCGATGAATCTCCGGGCCGGTCAGTGGACCCTGCGGCGCCGGGTGCTGGTGCTGCTCGCCGTGGTCGGCGTGATGCTGCTCAGCGTCGCGGTGGCCGAGGCATTCGTCGCCACGAAGAACCGCGAGCACACCGACGTGCTGCTGGTGCAGGTCGGGCCGCTGCGGGTGCAGGGCCAGGAGATGCTCAACGCGCTGCTCGACCAGGAGACCGGGGTCCGGGGGTACGCGGTGACCGCGGATCCCGAAGACCTCGCCCCGTACGAGCAGGGCCTGGCGCGGGAGCGGGCGACTGCGGAGCTGATCCGGGAGTTGTCCGGCAACTACCCGGGCATCGAGGCAGACCTGCTGGTGGTCGAGCGGCAGGCGGACGAGTGGCGGCGTACGGTCGCCCAGCCGGTGATCGACACGACCAACACCAGTGGCACCGCCGCGGCTCAGGCGCTCCTCAACGATGCCAGCCGGCAGCGCTTCGAGGGGCTGCGTGACGCGGTCGCCGCGCTCCAGGACGAGATCTTCGCCGCCCGGGAGGCCACCGCCCGGGACGTGGAGCGGACCGGCAACCTCCTGGTCGTACTGCTCATCGTCGCCGCCCTGGTGGTCGCGGTGGCCGGCATCGCGCTGGTGCTGTCGCTGGACCGGATGGTGCTGCGCCCGCTGACCAGCCTGGCCGGGCAGGTTCGGGAGGTCGCCACGGGTGACTACCGCCACCGCATCGCCAGCAGCGGGCCGCCGGAGTTCCGGCAGCTCGGCGAGGACGTGGAGGCGATGCGCCAGAAGATCGCGGCGGACCTGTCCGAGGTGCGTGAGGCGCGGGAGCGGATCGAGTGGGTCAACACGCAGTTGCAGAAGCAGGCCGAGGAGCTGACCCGGTCCAACCGTGACCTGGAGCAGTTCGCCTACGTCGCCTCGCACGACCTGCAGGAGCCGCTGCGCAAGGTGGCCAGCTTCTGCCAGCTGCTCCAGCGGCGGTACGCGGGCCGGCTCGACGAGCGGGCCGACCAGTACATCGCGTTCGCGGTGGACGGCGCGCAACGGATGCAGCGGCTGATCAACGACCTGCTGGCCTTCTCCCGGATCGGCCGGCTCACCGCCGGCTTCACCGACGTCGACCTGAACCGCCTGATGGAGGACGTCGCCGCGCAGACCGAACCGGCCCGGCAGTACGCCGACGCCGAGCTGACCTGGGGCGAGCTGCCGGTGATCCGTGGCGAGGAGCCGCTGCTGACCAACCTGCTGGTCAACCTGGTCAGCAACTCGGTCAAGTTCCGCCGGCCCGACGTGCCGCCGAAGGTGCATGTCTCGGCCCGGCTGGTCGGCGAGGAGTGGGAGATCACCTGCCAGGACAACGGCATCGGAATCGAGCCGGAGTTCGCGGACAAGATCTTCGTGATCTTCCAGCGGTTGCACGCGAAGGACGCGTACCCGGGGACCGGGATCGGGCTGGCGATCGTCAAGAAGATCGTGGAGTACCACGGCGGCCGGGTCTGGGTGGACACCGACGTGCCTGAGGGCACGGCGATCCGGTTCACGCTGCCCGCCCTGCCCGCCGACATCGAGGCCGCGCGCAGCACCGCCGGGGCGGGCGGGCCGGCCACCGGCACCGAGGGGGGCGGCGCGGACGAGGACGTGGCGAGCGGCGGAGCGGGCGACGGTTCGCCAGCCGGTGCCGAGACCGGAGCCGACGCAGCACCAGCTACCAGCGAAGGTACGGTCGGCGAGGCGGACGGCAGTGGCACGCCGGGCAGTGGTGGAGCAGGTGGCATGAAGGAGGCGGTGGGATGACCGCGCCGGCAGACGGCAGCAGCCCGATCGAGGTGCTGCTGGTCGAGGACGACCCGGGCGACGTGCTGATGACCCGGGAGGCGTTCGAGGAGCACAAGCTTCGCAACCGGCTGAACGTCGTCTCCGACGGTGCCGAGGCGCTGGCCTACCTGCGCCGCGAGGGCGAGTACGCGGACGTGGTGCTGCCCGACCTGATCCTGCTCGACCTGAACCTGCCCCGCCGGGACGGCCGGGAGGTGCTGGAGGAGATCAAGAAGGACGAGCAGCTCTGCCGGATCCCGGTGGTGGTGCTGACCACTTCGCAGGCCGACGAGGACATCCTGCGCAGCTACCAGCTGCACGCCAACGCGTACGTGACCAAGCCGGTGGACTTCGAGCGGTTCATCGAGGTGGTCCGGCAGATCGACGAGTTCTTCGTCAGCGTGGTGAAGCTGCCGCCGCGTGGCTGACACCCTGCTGGACGACGTCGCCGGGCTGTTGCGGGAGACCGCCGACCAGGTCGTCCTGCCGCTGTTCCGTCACCTCGGCGCCGCCGATGTGACCGAGAAGGCCCCGGGTGAGCTGGTCACCGTCGCCGATCGCCGGGCCGAGGAGGTGATCACCGCCGGGTTGCGCCGGCTGCGGCCGGGCTCAATCGTGGTCGGCGAGGAGGCGGTGGCGGACGACCCAGATCTGCTGCGGCAGGTGCGCTCCGCAGGCGACGTGTGGCTCGTCGACCCGATCGACGGCACCGCCAACTTCGCGGCGGGTCGGTGCCCGTTCGCGCTGATGGTCTCCCTGATCACCGATGGTGAGCCGGTGGCCGCCTGGGTGCTCGACCCGCTGGCCGAGACACTGGCCACCGCGTACCGCGGTGCGGGGACGTACCTGGACGGGCGTCCGCTGCGGCTGCCCGCCGCGGCACCGGCCGGCGCGCTGCGGGGCGCCGCGATGACCAAGTTCCTCCCGGCGTCCACGCGGCGCGCGGTCGAGGCGGGCGGCGCGCGGATCGGCGAGCTGCTGCCGGGCCAGCACTGCGCCGGCCGCGAGTATCTCGACCTTCTCACCGGTCGGCAGCAGTTCGTGCTCTTCTGGCGCACCCTGCCGTGGGACCACGGCCCGGGCACGTTGCTGGTGCGGGCCGCGGGTGGGGTGGCCCGCCGGTTCGACGGTACGGACTACGACCCGACCGGCACCGACCACGGCCTCCTGGTCGCCGTCAACGATCAGGTGTGGACCGAGGTCCATGCCGCCCTCCTCCCGACCTGACCCCAACAACCCCAACAACCCCAACCCGGCTGGATGGTGGCGAGGTGGGTGCGGGGGGTTAGCAGCTGGTTGCGGTGGGTCGATTATCGATGGGCGCGGGGGTCGGGGGCCTGGTCGGCGGGGCTGGTTCCGGTATCGTGACCGGCGGTCTTCGCCAGCAGGCCGCCGACCGGCGCCGGCGGGGGCCGCCGCCGCGCAGTGACTCACCGGGGGCCGGCGGCCGACGAAAGGATGCTTTCGTGCGCAGGTCCATGCCCATCCGGCGGCGTGCTCATCGGCCGCTGATCGCCCTGCTCGCCGCCGTAGCGCTGCTGCTCGGCGTCGGTGCCGTGCCGGCGTACGCCGAGCCGAACGAGGGGGGCAGCAAGAAGCTGCGGGACGCCCTGGAGGCGACCGCCAAGGCGCACATCGAGGCCAAGCGCAAGCTCGACGGCTCCAAGCGCAAGCAGAAGAAGATGGCGACCGAGCTGGCCGACCTGGAGGGTCGGCTGGTCGAGCTGAACGCCCTGGTCGGCGAGGTGGCGGCGCAGTCGTACCGGGTCGGCCGGCTGAGCGCGGCGGCCGTACTGCTGGACAGCGCCACCCCGGAGGCGTTCGTGCAGCGGGCCGCCAGCCTCGACATGATGGCCCAGCGGGACGGGCGCCGGGTGCGCGAGCTGTCCGAGGCGCGCGAGGCGGCCCGGCAGGCCAAGCTCGCGATCAACGCCGAGGTACGCGAGCAGACCAAGCAGCTCGCCGTGATGGCGAAGAAGAAGAAGGAGGCCGAGGCGGCCCTGGCGGCGGTCAGCTCGGGCAGCAGCGGCGGCTTCAGCGGCGGCAGCTCCACCTCGGCGAGGCCGGCACCACGTAACTCCGACGGCTCCTGGCCGGGCGAGTCGTGCTCGGTCAACGACCCGACCACCTCCGGCTGCATCACCGCACGCACGTTGCACATGCTCAATCAGACCAAGGCCGCCGGTTACAAGCGATACGTCTCCTGCTACCGCAGCGGCGGCTCGGGCGAGCATCCCAAGGGCCGGGCCTGCGACTTCGCGGCCGCCACGAACGGGTTCGAGGACCGGACAGCCACCGGCGGCGACAAGGCGTACGGGGACAACCTGGCCGCCTGGCACGTCCGCAACGCGGACCGGCTCGGTGTGCTCTACGTGATCTGGTACCGACAGATCTGGCACCCGGGTACCGGCTGGCGGGCGTACGGCGGCAGCGGCAGTCCGGCAGCGGATCACACGAACCACGTTCACACTTCGATGTACTGACCCGTCGCCCGTCGACTGCTGCGTACCATCGCCACGATGAACTCTCCATCGCCTGACGTGGCGGTGCCCCCCGCGCCGTCCCCACCGGAGACGCCCCGGGCACTGCCCAACGGGCTCGCCGCGTTTCTGGTCTTCTACTCCAGCGGTGCCGTCCTGGTCCTGGAGACCGCCGCGTTGCGCCTGGTCGGGCCGTACGTGGGGGTCACCCTCCAGGTGACCAGCTCGGTCATCGGCATCGCGCTGGCCGCCATCGCGTACGGGGCGTGGGCGGGCGGCTGGCTGGCCGACCGGCGCAACCCGCGTACCCTGCTGGCGCCCGCGCTGGTGCTGTCCGGCATCGCCACCGCGATCACCCTGCCCGCGGTGCGCTACGCCGGTGAGGTACTGCGCGGCGGTGCGGTCAGCGGCGTCCTGCTGCTGGTCGCGGTCGCCGTGTTCGTCCCGGCGATGCTGCTCTCGGCAGTCAGCCCGCTGGTGATCAAGCTCCAGCTCGCCGACCTGCGCCGGACCGGCCAGGTGGTCGGCCGGCTGTCCGGCATCGGCACGCTGGGCGCCGTCACGGCCACCCTGGTCACCGGCTTCGTGCTGGTCGCCGCCCTGCCCAGCACGGTCATCCTGTTCGGGCTGGCCGCCTCGCTCGGCATCACCGGGATCGCCCTCGGCGTGTATCTGCACCGGCAGGACAAGTCCACCCTTCCCGGCCCGGCCCGGGTCAAGGCGGCCCTGGCGGTGCTCGGTCTGGCCGGCGCCGGACTGACCATGGTCGCGCCGAATCCGTGCGACGTGGAGACGGCGTACCACTGCGCCCGGGTCGCGACCGACCCTGGACGGGAGAGCGGGCGGACGTTGCTGCTCAACTCGGCCCAGCACTCGTACGTGGACCTGGCCGATCCGACTCACCTGGAGTACGCGTACACCCGGTGGATCGGGGCGGTGGCCGACGTGGTGGCTTCCGAGGGCCAGCGGCTGGACGCGCTGCACCTGGGCGGCGGCGGGTTCACCGTGCCGCGCTACCTGACCGCCACCCGGCCCGGCACCGACAACCTGGTCTTCGAGATCGACGGTGGGCTGGTCGAGTTGGGGGAGCGGCAGCTCGGCGTACGCCAGGGGCCGGACCTGCGGGCCGTGGTGGGCGACGCCCGGCTGCTGGTGGCCGCCGAGGCGACCGACAGCCGGGACTTCGTGGTGGGCGACGCGTTCGGGCATTTGGTGGTGCCCTGGCACCTGGCCACCCGGGAGATGGCCGCCGAGATCCGGCGGGTCACCCGCCCCACCGGGGTGTACGTGCAGAACGTCATCGACTACCCGCCGCTGCGGTTCATCCGCAGTGAGGTGGCCACCGTCGCCGCCGAGTTCCGGCACGTCGCGTTGATCGCGCCGCCGGAGGCGCTGGCCGGTGAGCGGGGGGCGAACTTCCTCATCGTGGCCTCTGACGCGCCGCTGCCGCTGGCGGCGGTGCGGGCCCGGTTGGACGCCGGCAACGAGCCGGCCAGCCTGCTCTCCGGCGGTGATCTGACGGACTTCGTCGGCGACGCGCTGGTGCTGACCGACGACTACGCCCCGGTGGACCAGCTGCTCGCCACCGCCTGATCGGGTGACATCGCTGACCGAATCCGCCCAGAAAGGTGTAGGGGGGTTCGCGTCGGGCAACAACGCCGACCATGGGTGGTGGGACAGGCAAGGGCGCGCAGCTGCTCGGTGAGCGGTACCGACTGATCGAGCAGCTGGGCACGGGCGGGATGTCGGTGGTCTGGCGCGGCTACGACGAGGTGCTCGGCCGCCAGGTCGCGGTCAAGGTGCTCGCCTCCCGGCTGGCCAGCGACCGGGCGTTCCGGCACCGGATCCGGATCGAGGCCCAGGCCGCCGCCCGGCTCTGCCACCCCAACATCACCAACGTGTACGACTACGGCGAGTCCGAGCAGGCCGGGTTGACCGTGCCGTACGTGGTGATGGAGCTGATCGACGGCGGCCCGCTGACCACGCGGCTCGCCCACGACCGCGGCCTGCCCTGGCGGGAGGCGGTGACGGTGGCCGCGGAGGTCGCCTCCGCGTTGGCCACCGCGCACGCCCGTGGCGTGGTGCACCGCGACGTCACACCCGGCAACGTGATGCTCACCTCGACCGGGGTGAAGATGGTCGACTTCGGCATTTCCGCATTGGTCGGGGAGAGCGAGAAGGGGCCGGACGAAGCGCTGCTCGGCACCCCGGCCTACCTCGCCCCGGAGCGGCTCGACAACGGCCAGGTCAGCCCGGCCACCGACGTGTACGCGGTCGGGCTGCTGCTGTACCGGATGCTCACCGGGCGGCTGCCCTGGCGGGCCGACACCACCACGGAGATGCTGCGGGCGCACATGTACCGCCAGCCCGAGCCGATGCCACCGGTGCCGGGACTGCCCGAGAAGGTCGCCGACCTGGTCCACCGCTGCCTGGCGAAACGGCCGGCGGACCGGCCGGCCACCGCCGAGCTGGCTCGGACCCTCGGCGAGGCGGCCGGGAGGGCGCCGGCGGTGCCGGTGTGCGCCGTCGACGGGCGAACCGGCCCGATGCTGCTGGCCAGCGCCGGCACCACGATCCTGCCCTGGTCGACCGCGACCGACGCGCTGCCGCTCGTGGGCCTGCGTACCCGCCGCAGGCTGGACCGCCGGCGCCGGGCCGAGGCGGGGGTGGCCGCCGCCGCGCTGATGGCCGTGACGGCGGCGGTCTGGGGCGTCACCTCGCACAGCCCGGCCAGTGGGGGCATCGACCAGCCGGCCCAGGCCCGGATGGGCGGCGAGCAGCGGATCCCCTGCCAGGTCACCTACGCGCTACGCAAGGACTCCGGCAAGGACTTCACCGCCGAGTTGAGCCTGACCAACACCGGTGACCGGGAGCTGCGCGACTGGACGATGCGATTCGCCTTCCCCAGCCAGCAGACGGTCACCGGCGCGACCCCGGCGCCGGTACGCCAGCAGGGGCGCGCGGTCGCCGTGCAGCCGGCCCCGCATCGGCCGACGCTGGCGCCGGGCGCCACCGAGAAGGTGAGCCTGACCGGGACGTACACCGGGGCGAATCCGCTGCCGGTGGAGTTCCGGGTCGGCGACGCGGTCTGCGGGGTGCAGGTCTCCGGCATCGCCGGCACCGCCCCGAGCGCCAAACCGGCGCCCACCAAGCCGGTGAAGGTTGCGGCCGGCAAGGCCGGCTCCGGGGGCACCGGTGGAACCAAGGCCAAGCCGGGGAAGGGGAAGGACGTCAAGCCGGGCAAGGACAAGCCGAAGGCGGCCACCCCCGGGAAGGGACCGAAGAAGGGAGCGTAGGCCCGCCCGCCGACCGGGCAGCGGTCAGGAGAGGGCGGAGAAGGTCTGGATCTGGTCGATGGTCCCCTCGACGACGAGCGTGCTCTCCTGCCGAAGTTCCAACCCGTCGGAGACGTAGCGGAACCGCTTCTCGTCCGGTGACTTGATCCCGATCACCCGTACGCCGTAGCGATCCCAGAGCTGCTTTTCGCCCAGCGTCTGACCGGCCAGCGCCGCCGGCACCCGCAGTTTGGCGATGGCGAAGGCGTCGCCGAACTCCACGAAGTCGAGCAGGTTGCTGACGATCAGGTGGGCCACCCGTTCGCCCGTCTCCGCCTCGGGGAAGATCACGTGGTGGGCGCCGACCGAGGACAGGATCTTGGCGTGCTGCCCGGAGGTCGCCCGGGCCCAGATCTGCGGCACACCGAGTTCGGCCAGCGCGAGTACGGTCAGCACGCTGCCCTCCACCGAGGCGCCGATGGCGACCACCGCGCGGCGGAGATCCGCCACACCCAGCTGTCGTAGCGCGTCCTCGTCGGTGCCGTCGGCCTGCGCGACCCGGTCAAGCTGGCTCGACCATTTCTGCACCTGCTCGGCGCTGCGGTCGACAGCCAGCACGTCGTGGCCGAGCTTGACGAGAGAGTCGGTGAGGTGCCAGCCGAAGCGCCCCAGCCCGATCACCACGATGCCGTCCCGTTCCTTGCCCCTAGCCGACAATTGGTTGCTCCTCCGGGTATCGATACAGCCGTCGTCGGGTGTTCAGGGCGATCGCGGATCCCAGGGTGAGCGGCCCGACGCGGCCGATGTACATCAGTGCGACCAGCAGCAACTGCCCGTTCGCGGGCAGCGCCGGCGCGAGCCCGACGGAGAGTCCGGCGGTGCTGAACGCCGAGGTGACCTCGAACACCGCCCGGTAGAAGGCGACCTGTTCGGTGATCAGGATCAGCAGGAACGTGCCGAGGACCACCACGGCGACGCTGAGCAGGGAGACGGTGACCGCCTGTCGTTGACTGGACGTGGACACCCGGCGCTGCCCGACCGTGACGTCCGGCTCGCCGCGCAGTTCGGCCCAGATGACGAAGGCGAGCAGGAAGAACGTGGTCACCTTGATCCCGCCGGTGGTGCTGGCGCTGCCGCCGCCGATGAACATCAGGGCGATCAGCAGGGGGTAGCTCTCCTCCCGCAGCGCGCTGGTCGGGATGACCTCGAAACCGGCGGACCGGCCGAGGGCCAGCTGACTGAACGCGTCCAGGATCTTGCCGGGGACGCCGTGCTGGCCGATGCTCTGCGGGTTGGTCCATTCGGCGATCAGCAGGATCAGGGACCCGGCGACGAGCAGGACGAGAGTGCCCCAGATGGTCAACTTGGTGGCTACTCCCCAGTGGATCGGCCGGCGCCACCCGCGCGCCGCCTCGAACAGCGCCGGGAAGCCGAGTCCGCCGACGATGGCGCCGAAGGTGAGCGGCAGGAGGATCCACGGGTCGCGGGAGAAGTCCAGCAGGCCGTGTGAGTAGAGGGAGAAGCCTCCGCTGTTGAACGCCTGCACCGAATGGAAGACGGCTGACCAGAGCGCGTGCCACGGCGGGTAGTCGTAGGTGACCCACAGTCGGATGGTGATGACGACCGTCATCGCCGCCTCGAAGGCCAGCACCGTCGCGGCGATGTGCAGCAGCAGGCGACGTACGTCGCCGGGGCCGTACTCCGCGGACTCGGCCTGCACGAGCAGCCGGTTGCGCAGGCCGAGTTGCCGCGACACGGTCAGGATCACCAGCGCGGCGCCGGTCAGGATGCCGAGGCCGCCGAGTTGGGTGAGGATGGTGATCAGCGCCAGGCCGAACCCGGACCAGTAGTGCGGCGTGTCGGTGACCGCCATGCCGGTGACCGATACCGCCGAGGTGGCGGTGAACAACGCCGTGACGAACGGGGCGTTCTCCTCCTCGATCGTGGCCAGGGGCAGCATCAGCGCGCCGGTGCCGAGCAGGATCGCCACCAGGAAGCCGAGCGGCACCAGCCGTACGGGGTGACGAAAAAACCGGCGCACCAGACAATCTTCCGATTCCCCTCGATTCTCGGGTGCCGAAATCGGAATCCCGAGGATTCACCGGATGGCCAGGTGCGGACCAACTTTCGGTCAGAACGGAGCGGTCTGCTGAGCGGGTTCCATCGATGAGAGGAGACCGCGTTGCGACGTACCCTTTCCGCCCTCGGCGTGTCGGTGGCCCTGCTCGCCGCCGCCGTGGTCACGCCTACCGTGGCCGCTTCGGCGAAGCCGGCCGGCGACGCGGACCCGGCCCGGGTGGGCGACCAGCCAGTCGTGATCGGCCACCGGGGCGCCAGCGGCTACCGGCCGGAGCACACCCTGGAGGCGTACCGGTTGGCGATCCGGATGGGCGCCGACTACATCGAGCCGGACCTGGTCGCGACCGCCGACGGCGTGCTGGTAGCTCGGCACGAGAACGAGATCAGCGGTACGACCGATGTGGCCGCTCGGCCCGAGTTCGCCGACCGCAAGGCGACCAAGACCATCGACGGCGTGTCGGTTACCGGTTGGTTCACCGAGGACTTCACCCTGGCCGAGTTGCGGACGCTGCGCGCCAAGGAGCGGCTGCCGCAGGTACGCGTGGCGAACATCGCCTTCGACGGCCAGTTCCAGGTGCCCACCTTCCAGGAGGTGATCGACCTGGCCGCGGCCGAGGGGAAGGCCCGGGGCCGGGTGATCGGCGTGTACCCGGAGACCAAGCACCCGACCTACTTCGCCTCGATCGGGCTACCGCTGGAGGAGCCGCTGGTCGAGGTGCTGCGCCGGAACAAGATGACGAAGCGGAACGCGCCGGTCATCATCCAGTCCTTCGAGACGGCGAACCTGCGCCGGTTGGATCGGATGATCGACGTCAAGCTGGTCCAGCTGCTCGACGCCGCCGGCCGCCCGTACGACTTCACCGTCTCCGGCGACACCCGCACCTACCGTGACCTGGCCACCCCCGCCGGCCTCAAGTGGATCGCCCGGTACGCCGACGGGATCGGTGCGAACAAGAACCTGATTGTGCCGCGCGACCCGGCCGGCAAGCTGCTCGCCCCGACCACACTGGTCCGCGACGCGCACCAGGAGAAGCTGATCGTGCACGCCTGGACCTTCCGGGCGGAGAACCAGTTCCTGCCGGTGGACTTCCGCATCGGCACCGACCCGAACGACCGTGGCGACATCCAGGCCGAATACGAACTGTTCTACCGCCTGGGCCTCGACGGCGTCTTCACCGACCACCCCGACACCGCAGTGGCCGCCCGCGCCGGCCTACCCCGCCGCTGAATCGACCGTCTGTTCGTCGCGCGCCAGCCCGCCACCCTGTTGCAGGGGTGGCGGGCCGCTTTCCATGATCGTTCAGGTGGTCAGGCCACATTGAGGTGGATGTTGCCGATTCTCGCGACGACATCGAGGTGGCCGCCCAGCCCCACCACATAGGCCCGCAGAGTCTCAAGGTTGGTGACCGTACCGTTTTCGATCTGACTGATCCTGGCCTGCGACAGTCCGGCGGCCTCGGCGAGCTGGCTCTGCGTCATGCCGAGCTGCTTCCGGATCTCGGCCAGTTGGGCGCCACTGACCGCGGCGAGCATTCGTTCCCGCAGCTCACTTCGCTGGGCGACCCGTTCGGCGCTGTCCCATTCGGGGTCGATCGCACGGGCCTTGGCCTTGACGTCCCGCCAGCTGGTCGATTCGCTCACCGCTCTCCCTCCTTCAGCTGAGTCAGGTGTTCCGTGAAGCGGGCGTCGGCAAGGGGAACCGCCTGGCGGTACCAAGCCTGCCATTGTCCAGATTTGTCGCCGGCAACGAGGAACACCGCCTCCCGGGCCGGATCGAAGGCAAAGATCATCCGAATCTCCGTCGATCCGGCTGATCCCGGCCGCAGCTCCTTCATGTGGTGGTACGTGCTGCCCTTTAGGCGGTCCACCAAAGGTCGCCCCAGTGCGGGGCCGTGTTCCATCAGCAGGTCGATGGCCTCGGTCACGAGGTCTGCGCTGGTCGGGTCGTCGCGACACAGTCCGAGGAACCACGCCTCGACATCGCTATGCAGCCGAACCTCCCACACCCTGCCACTATAAGCCCCACTTATGTCGATCGCGCCGAACTTCGGGGCGCAACCCGGGCGATTGAGGCGCACGTCCCGCGCGAGACCGTGAGGAGCGAGGTGTCAGTCAGTTCCCCGGTCGGCGACGTAGGTGCCCCGGCCTGGTTGGCCGATGATCAGCTCGCGGTCGTGCAGGAGTGACAGGGCGCGCGAGGCGGTGTTCATGTGGACCTGGTACGCCTCGGCCAGTTCCCGAGTTGAAGGAAGTTTGTCGCCTGGCTTGAACTCACCGCTCTTGATCTTCGCGGCGATGTCGTTGGCGATGCGGCGGTATGGGGCTTCTGCTGTGGGCATGTGAGGACTCCGGTTGGTTCGGCATCTCCGATCATGCCGGCCCTACACCAGTAACTGCAACAAGTTGCCGTGTCGTCGCTTTGCGGGGTCGACCTACACAAACATTTGGGGTAACTTTCCTCGTCCGGCTCCGGTTGGTTCGGCAAGCCTCGGGAGTCGGACTCAAAAGTGGGCTCCGGGGTCGTACCGCCGATGAGGGCTGCGGTCGCGGGGCCGGCGGCCCGGTCGGCGCCCCCTTTCCGTCGACCGGGCCGCTTCCAGGCGGCTTGGTCGCTTGGGCTCCGCGCCCCTGGGTGGGTGGCCGCTGGGCGAAAGGTGGCGGGGTCGCCGCCGCACGGTGAGCGGGCGACGGCGGTCGCGACGACGAGGTGATGAGGAGGACCCGTGCGTAACGTGCTCAACCTGTTTCGGCCGGGCAGAACCAGGCGCGAGCGCCGCGCAGCGGACGGTGGGTGGTACAGGTCGGAGTCGTGCCTGCCGTTGACCGCCAGACAGATCCGGGACCGGCAGTTCCGGTCGGTGCGGCGCGGGCTGGATCCGGAGGAGGTGCACGCCTTCCTGCACCGGGTCGCCGCGGAGTTGGCTTCCGCGCGGCGGGACCAGGCCCACGTCGCCGAGGAGAACGTCCGGATCAAGCGGGCGCTGCGGAGTTGGCAGGCCCGGTTCGCGCCGGGGGTGCGGCGGTGAGTCGCGAGCGATTCGTGGTGCACCTGCCGGTAGGCGCCACCGACCTGGCCGCCGCGCGGCGGTTCGCCCGGACGGTCACCCGGGCGCTGAGCTTCTTCCCCGACATCGAGCCGGCCGGTACGACAGTGTCCGAAGAGGATGCCCAGCTCGTACGCCACTGGGTGTTCTGCGATCGTCCGCTCGACGGCGGCGGCAGGTGCTCGCGCGTGGCCGACCACGACGGACCCTGCCAGCTGCCAAGGGCGTGAAGTGGCGGGGGGCGACACACGGTCGTCCGCAGTCGTGGGACCGTGGGCCATCGCCGTGTCGGGCCGTCACTGCCTGGTCATCACCCTTGTAACCCAGGGCCACCCCACCCCGGTTACTTGTGTGTTTCCGCCACATAGCTCGTGGGTGACGTCACTTCTAGCGTGAGCCGACACATAAGGTTTCCTCCCTCTGAATCCTCACGTGGAGTCGCAATGACGGTCCGGACGACACGGCGGGTGTTCCTGTCCGCCGCCACGATGATGGCCGCGGCGATCGCCGCCACGGCCTGTGGCAGCCCGCAGGACACCGCCAACGGCGGCGGCGACAGTGCCGCGCCGGTGAAGGTTGGTCTGGTCTACTCCCAGTCGGGAGCGCTGGCCAGTTATGGAAAGCAGTACATCGAGGGGTTCAAGGCCGGCCTGGACTTCGCCACCAACGGCAGCAACAAGGTGGGCGACCGGGCGATCGAGATCACCGAGGTCGACGACGCCGGTGACCCGGCGAAGGCGGTCTCCGCGGCCAAGGACCTGATCGGCAAGGGCCACAAGATCATCGCCGGCTCGACGGCGTCCGGCGTGGCGCTCCAGGTGGCCCCGATCGCGGCCCAGAACCAGGTGCTGTTCATCTCCGGGCCGGCCGCCACCGACGCGGTGACCGGCGCGAACAAGTACACGTTCCGCTCCGGCCGGCAGTCCTACCAGGACGTGGTGACCGCCAAGTCGTTCATCGGCGACCCGGCCGGCAAGAAGGTCGTGGTCTTCGCCCAGGACGGGGCGTTCGGCGACGCCAACGAGGCGGCCGTCAAGGCCGTCATCGGTGGTGCCGGCGCGACCGTCAGCGCCGTCCGGGCCCCGGCCAGCGCGACCGAGTTCACCCCGTTCGCCAGCCAGATCAAGGCCGCCAAGCCGGACCTGCTCTTCGTCGCCTGGGCCGGCACCACCGCCCCGGCGATGTGGCAGACGCTGGACCAGCAGGGCGTACTCAGCTCCACCACGGTCGTCACCGGCCTGGACATCCGCGCCTCCTGGCCCACCTTCGGCGCGGCCGGCAGCAAGATTTCGTTCCTCTCGCACTACTTCGACGGGGCGAGCGACACCGAGGCGGCCAAGGCCGCGAAGGCGAAGATCCCCGGCGGCACGCTCGACCTTTTCCACCCGGACGGCTTCGCCGCCGCGCAGATGGTGGTCCGGGCCGTGCAGGAGGGCGGCGACGACGTCAACAAGATGATCACGGCGCTGGAGGGCTGGAGCTTCGAGGGCGTGAAGGGCACCATGACCATCCGCGCCGAGGACCACGCCCTGCTCCAGCCGATGTACCAGGCGAGCCTGACCGGCAGCGGCGACACCTTCACCGCCGCCGCCCAGAAGGCGCTCACCGCTGACGGGACCGCCCCGCCGGTCCAGGCGATGAAGGGCTGACGATCCGATGCTCGCCACCCGCGGTCTGACCTGGCGGATCGGTGAGGTCGCCATCGTCGACTCCGTCCACCTCGATCTGGCGCCCGGGGAGTTCCTCGGCGTGATCGGGCCGAACGGTGCCGGCAAGACCTCGCTGTTCAACCTGATCACCGGCCTGCGCCGGGCCACCGAAGGTCTGGTCACCCTGGACGGGCGGGACATCTCCGCCCTCCCGCCGCACCGGCGGGCCCGCCTCGGGCTGGGTCGTACCTTCCAGGCGTCCTCGGTCTTCGGCTCGCTGAGCGTGCAGGAGAACGTCCGGCTCGCCGTGCAGGCGTACCGCGGGGGTTCGATGAAGCTGTGGCGGCGGGCGGCGGCCGACC